>CALHBU010000250.1 GCA_937930655.1 uncultured Acidimicrobiales bacterium
CCGGCGATGCGAGCACCCTGGATGGCTGAAAGACCGATGCCGCCAGCACCGACAACGCGAACCGTCGAGCCCGGCTCGATCCGAGCGGTCTTGAAGACAGCACCAACACCGGTGGTGACACCGCAGCCAATAAGAGCTGCCTTGTCCAGCGGCATGTCGTCGCGGATCTTCACCACCGCGTGCTCGTGCACCAGCATCTCCTCGGCGAAACCCCCGAGCCGAGCGAACTGTCCGACCTCGTCATCACCTCGACTGAGCCGGGATGCCGCTCCCTTGGGGCGAGCGGTGGCTGCATTGTTCTGGCAGAGATTGGGTCGGCCGGTGAGACAGAAATCGCACTTGCCGCAGAAGATCGAGAGGCAGGTGATGACATGATCGCCAGCCTTGACGTAGTCGACACCCTCTCCGACAGCCTGGACGATGCCAGCGCTCTCGTGGCCCATCACCGCTGGAAGGGGCAGCCGGTCCCAGGAACCATCCATGAAATGCAGGTCGCTGTGGCACAACCCGGCGTTGACTGTCTGGATCAGCACCTCGTTGGCCGCTGGCTTGTCGACAGTGATGTCCTCGATTGAGAGTTCACCGGGAATCTGGTTGAGTACCGCAGCCTTCATGGGTTTCCTGCTTTCTGGGTAAGTCGGGTTGCGCTCGCAGTATTGATCCGCAGGGCACGGCAAGCAAGCGCACAGACGAGAGAGCCGAGAACAAGACCGCCCAGAACAAGAGGCCGAGAGCTAGCGACGGCCGGCGCGGTAGAATCCCTCAATGCCGCTGGCCATCTTCGCTCTTGCCGTGCTTGCCCTCGGCCTCTTGGCGGTTGTTGTCGTCCTTCGGCAACGGCTAGCGGTCGAGACCGATCAGCTCGAACAGCGCACCGCCGAGCTCGGACGCACCCGTCACGAGCTGAGCGAAGCCGTCGACCGGGCCCGGGTGGCGGAGTCGCAATACGCCGATTCCAGCAAAGAACTCAACGCCTCCCAGGAAGAGCTGGCCGAACTCAACGAGGAACTCGACGAGGCCGACACGTTGGCCGAGTCACAGAGTGCCGAGCTGGCCTCGCTGGCCATCGAAACCGAGGAACTCAAGGCCAAGTTGGACAAGGCCAAGGCCGAGTCCAAACCGCATGGCGTCGACCCGGCAACGCTCTGGGAGCTGGAATTGGCCCGGTCAGAGCGGACCTGGCGGTACTCGGTCGCCATCAACCCCGACGATCTCAGCCCCTTCATCGCCGAGGCCGATTTATTGCGGTTGGCGGTCGAGACCGAAGCTGCTGCTCTCCGGGACGAGGTTGGTGCCTTTCTCACCGTCGACTGGCAAGCCGAAGAGATCGACGACCCGGCTCGGTCCCTGCTTATTCTTCGCCTCTCCCATGAGCTATTGAACAAGGCCTCCCGCATCGACGAGCCAGCCGTTCTGATCGTCACGACCGAGACCGATGCTGGCAATGTGGTGCTTCGCCTCAAACCCACTGAGGAAGGCGACAAGATCGACATCGACCTTCGCGACTTCCACGAGCGCAACTACTGCTCGAACGGGCTGGTGGTTCCCAGTGACGAGGGCGAGCTTCGGGTGACGGTTCTCAACCTGCGCTAGACCGGTCTCATGAACACTCGCCGGGCCGTTGTGGCCATGATGCAGCACGAGACCAACACCTTTTCGCCGGTGCCAACACCGTTGTCGAGGTTCGGCACCAACGGCGTCGATGTCCCAACCGGATCCAAAGTGACCGAGGCTTTCGGTGGCACCGGTACCGGCATTGGGGCCTTCCTTGACATTGCGGCCGAAGCTGCCATGGAGATTGTCACGCCGGTCGCTGGCAACGCCGCCCCGAGCGGCAAGGTCGATGCCGATGCCTACCGGTTCATGACCGATGCCATCTGCGCTGCGGTCGCTGACGGCTGCGATGTCTGCTTTCTCGACCTTCATGGCGCCATGGTGCCGGGCGGGGTGCCGGGCGCTGGCGACGACGGTGAAGGGCCGCTTCTGGCCCGCATCCGAGAGCTGGCCCCCGACCTTCCCATCGCCATCAGCCTCGATCTTCACGCCAACATCACGCCGGCCATCGTCGACAACTGTGACGTGATCGTCGGGTTCAAGACCTACCCCCACATCGACATGTACCAGGCCGGTCACCACGCAGGATCCATCATGGTGCGGGCCCTCAATGGCGAAATCACGCCGGTGATGCAGTGGGGGCAGCGGCCGATCCTGGCCCAGACGCTCCGCATGGGCCACGAGGACGAACCAATGGGCCCGCTGATCGAAATGGCTCGGCACGCCGAAGCCAATGGGCTTCTCGCTGCGTCGGTGTTCGGTGGTTTCCCGTTGGCCGATATCTGGGGTGCCGGCCTATCGGTAGTCACCGTCGCCGACGGCGACGCAGGGCTGGCCGCCGACATCAGAGATCAACTGCTCGATGCTGCGTGGGCCGAGCGAGAGGAGTTCATGTTCTCTTCCGAGCCGTTGGCGTCGACCATCGATCGAGCCAAGCAATTCTCCGACGGCCCAACCATCCTCCTCGACCATGCCGACAATGCGGCGTCGGGAGGCACCCAGGACACCGTGGCCGTATTGGCCGAAGTGTTGGAGCAAGGCCTCGAAGACGTAGCCATGTTCGCCATCTGCGACCCAGAGGCCGTCGCCATCATGGAGCAAGCCGGCGTGGGGGCCACCGTCACCCTCGATCTTGGTGGCAAGGTCGACATGCCCACCATCGGCCGTCAGGGTGAGCCTCTCCGCCTCACCGGAACCGTTGGTGCCCTCACCGACGGGGTCTTCGAAATCACCGCCGAGATGGGCAAGGGAACAAAGGCCGCCATGGGGCCGTCAGCCCGTTTCGACTGCGGCAACGTGCAGGTAGCGGTGATCTCTCGCCATACCGAGCCGTTCGATCTCGGCCACCTCCGAAGCCTTGGCGTCGACCCCGAAGCCAAGCGGTATCTCATCCTGAAGTCCCGGATTCACTTCCGGGCCGGCTTTGGCGAGATCGCCGTTCGCGAGGTTCCGTGCGATGGTGTCGGGGTCACGAGCAGCGACAACGGATTGTTCGACTTCCAGAACGTCCGACGACCGATCTTCCCGCTCGATCCGAACACCCCACCAACCCCTGAATATCCGCCAAACCCGAGTAACTGAGAATGACTGACAACACCACCCCATCAGCCACCCATCCCCACGGACCTCTTACCGGCATCAAGGTCCTCGACTGCTCAGCTGTCGTCGCTGGCCCCTGGGCCAGTAGCCAGATGGCCGACATGGGGGCCGATGTCATCTTCATTGAAAAGGCCAACGGGGCCGATGTCATGCGGCTTACCGGACCGATCAAGGGTGATCAGTCCGGTTGTTGGGTCTCGATGCATCGCAACAAGCGAGGCATGGCCATGAACCTCAGGGACGAGCGGGCTGTCGACATCGTCAAACAGTTGGCAGCCGAGGCCGACATCTTTCTCCAGAACTTCCGTCCCGGCGTGGCCGAACGGCTGGGCATCAGCTACGACGATCTGTCGGCCATCAACCCTGACCTGATCTACGTGTCGATCTCCGGGTTCGGCCCGACCGGCCCCTACTCCGACCAGCCGGTCTATGACCCAATCGTTCAGGGTTTGGCTGGCATGGCCAACGCTCAGGGCGGCGACTTCGTGAAGTCGGTGGTTGCCGACAAGACAACCGCCATGACCGCGGTCAACGCTGCTCTCGGTGCCTTGATCGGACGCATGAACGGAGCTGGCGGCCAACACGTCGAGCTCAGCTTGCTCGAGTCTCTTCTGGCTTGGATGTGGCCCGACGTGTACTGGAACGAAGCCCTTCCCGGTCACGACGACGTGCCCAGCTACAGCGTCTGGTATTCCCCCTACGACACCAGCGATGGGCAGATCAGCGCCGTGTGGGTGAGCTATGGACAATTCCAGGGTGCGGCGAGGGCAGTGGGCCGACCCGACGTTGCCGATGACGAACGGTTCGCATCCAGAGCCGGCCGGCTTCATCACGCCCTCGAGATGAGGGCCCGATTCGGCGAAGCTATCGGTGAGCTCACCACCGAGGAAGCACTGGCCGCACTGCGCAGCGTCGATGTGCCATGTGCGCCCTGTCTGTCGAGGGAGGACGTCATGGTCGATCCTCAGGTCGAGCACATGAAGATTCTGGTCGAGGCCGAGCATCCGACCGGTGGCCCAACGGTCACCGTTCGTCCGCCGGCTCGCTTCAGCAAAACACCCACCGGCATCCGCAGCCATTCCCCCGATCGCAGCGAACACACCGACGAAGTCCTCGCCGAACTGGGCATGGACGCCGACGCCATCGCCGCCTACCGGGCCGACGGCGTGATTCTCTGACCCATCGGCTCGATAACACAACAAGCCGGGCCAGAAGCTGACTCTTACCTCAGACGCTCAACCGGTACCTTGGGCTTCGTGGATGACTTTCTTCGAGGCCCGAAAAGAGCCGGACGATGGCGAGCCCGGCTCATGGCGCGAACAACAGCGTTGGTTGCTCTTTCCCTAGTGGTCTCAGCCTGCACTGGTTCTGACCAATCAGCCGACGACACCACGACGACCGAGGCCGACTCCACCGCAACCACCATTGATGCCATGGCCGACGTGGTCGATGTCTGTCGGACCGAGATGCTCAAAGACGAACCAGACATTATTCGTCTGGCCATCGATCCAGCGATCACCGGTTTTGCCCTGAACCTGCCCCCAGAGGCTGTGCCGGAAACAGCCGCCGGTCTCTATGGATGTCTCGGTGACGAGTTTGCCCCCGCCTATCTGGCCGCCGACACCATCATTGCCGGCCAGCCACTTCCGGCCGAGGTGGTCGAGTGTTTCGAGCCAGCCGTTATCGAGAACGGTGGCGAACTGATCGAGGTCAGCTTGCGAAGGGCCCGGTTGGAGGTGCCCGAGACCGAGCCGGGCCAAGCATTCGTTGACCTGTTGGCCGACTGCGTGCCCGGGCACTTCCTGGCTGCTCCCCTACTGGCTGAGAACGAAGTCAGCTATCTGTTCTCTGTCGACGAGGAGTGTTTGGACGAAGCCCACCAGCAGGACAGCGCACCGTTGCGAGCTTTCCTGGAGCTTCAGGTGTTTGCCGACGGAACCCCCGATCCATCGGCCTGGACCGATGAAGAAGCAGCCCGATTCGTTGAGCCCCTCTATGAGTGCGTCGACACCGGCGGCTACATCGCCAGCGACCCGAGCGTTGGTGTCACGCTGTCGAGCGCTACCCGTGCATGTATCGGCGAGGTGGCAGCTGAGGAGGGCTATTGGGAGACGAAGGTGGCCCTTCGAGACTTCGACCAGGAAAGGTACGAAGCGTCCATCAACGCATGCCTCACACCGGAGGAAGCGTTCAGCGTCCTTGGTACTCCAATCCCCACCGACGACCCGGAGGACAGCAACTTCGAAGCCGTCAACGATTGCTTTGCATCGCTTTCGGCCGCCGATCTTCCGGAAGCGCTCAACGACGTCGCGACTGCCGACGACCTCGACGACGCGCTGGCGACCGCGGCCGACACCGATGACCCCAGCGGTGCCGTTGTGGCCCTCGCCTCTGCGTTGACCACGTGCGCCGGACCGGAAGGAGTGGCCGGGAGCTATGCCGGCACCAACTTCGGCACCCCGATTCCGGAAGGAACCTACGACTGCTTGCTGCCTCTGGCTCAAGACGATGCAGGAGCCATGTTGGAAGGCCAGTTGCTCATTGAAGCCGGGCTTGCCACCACACCTGCTGGTGGGGTGGCCTTCACTCAAGCATTTGGCCGATGTATCCCGGCCGGTTATCACGCACTTCCACTTTTTAGCGACTTCAACAGCCCCACCATGGCCGACACAATCAGCCGCCAATGCATCAGCGATGCACTACCTGACGGGTCGGCGGCGGCCGACGCTTACTGGGCTGAGTTTCTCGCTCGCCCGGACAGTGATGGCGGCGAGCCCGGCGAACGAGCGATAGCAGCGGTGGCAGACATGTACGACTGCGTCGACCCTGGCGGCGGTTTTGCCGCAGTCGCCAACCGGGCTGGCGCCGGATTGTCAGATGAATCAGTCGCCTGCATCAACGAGTCGGTGTTCGCTCTGCAACCCCTCGAACGGGCCCTGATCAGATCGCCACTTCCCGAAGGGGCCATCAGCCAGGCCATCGCCGACTGCCTTACTGAGGAAGAGGTAGAGCGCCTACAGGGAGGGTGAGACACTTCGTTCAGGTGACGGCTTGTTACCCAATGGTAACTTGTGTACCTTCGGGTCATGTTCTCCGCCGACACCGACCGCTTCGCCCTTCCCAATTCGCCGTCGGGATATGAGGGCCAGCGGGTATTCATTACCGGTGCCGGCAAGGACGGTGGCATCGGCCAGGCCTTCGCCCTCAGCGCTGGCCTCAATGGCGCAGAATCAGTAGGCGTCCACTTTCACCGGAGCTATCAGGATGGCTTCGACCTGGTGACCGAGCTCGAACGACGAGGGGTGAACGCCTTCCCGGTCCAGGCCGACGTCACCAACCTCCGCGACCTCTGGGCCAGCCGGAGTTACACCATCGACCAGATGGGAGGGAAGCCACCCAGTCTGGTCATCTGCAACTCCGGACTGACTGAACAGGGCTATCAGTTCGGGCGTGCCCTCAGGAAGGAAGAAGAAGAACCGACCGCCGTTCGGCGGGCCCGCGTACGTCAGCACTTCATCGACAACCTGTCAGAGTCTCGACTGGTCCTCGACACCAAGATCGACGGATTCCTCGCCACCACCCATTTGTGGGCGGGCGAGGCCGTCTACCACAAAGAGCATGTGCAATTCGTTTACGTGTCGTCCCGGCAGGCGATCGATCCGGGGGTCTCCGTTCCCGGCTACGCCATCTCAAACTGGGCGGTGCTACAGCTTCCAAAAGTGCTGGAGGTCAACCTCGGCCGCAACGCCGAGTACGTCTCGGCGTTCTCGGTCATGTTTCCGTTCGTCCGCACCGGTATGACCGACGAGTATGCGGGCAACGAGAAGGTGTTCGGCCGCTGGCAGCCCCGCATGCTCGAGACTCATGAATGCGCCGAAGCCTTCAACGCCCTCCTAGCCCGGCCCACGAAAGAAACCGATCAGGGCATGTTCGAACTGTTGGTCGATCCATCCGACGCAACCTCCACCGACAATCCCCCTGCAGACGCTGCGAGTGCCCCGATACAGGTGACATGGAAACGGGTGAAGCTCGACGTCGTCGAAGAGCCGATGGACTGGAGTGCGGACCAACCGCTGATCTACTGAGCGCCACTCCAAGTGTGATTTGAACACTCAGTGTGGTCTTTGTTTACGGAACGGCTACTGTCTGTCCGATGGTTTCACTGGCGACATCCGTCCGAACAGCATTGGTGCTGGTGATGGCACTCGGCTTTGCACTGCTGACACCGATCCCGACCGGCGCCGAGGACCTCACGTCCACCCAACGGGCATGCGATGACGAGCGCCCTTGGACGTCAGAGACGATGTCCGACGGAGAGTGCGTGGTCATCAACCTCTGCTCGCCAGAAGAGATTGCGCTCGCCGTCGAAGAGCCGGTGGACGAGCCGGCGGTTCTGGTCTGGACATGGACCTTCCCCAGTAGCTGCCCAATGGATGCCATCGATGCCATGGGGGTTCTGGCCCAGCATCGACGCCCGCTTGACCCTGCTGGCGATCTCTCGCTCGGAACTGCCATTGTCCTCGATGGCTTTGGAACCGCCGAGCCAGCGGCGGTCGGCAGCGGCAGTCTCGAAGTCACTTGCGGCTACGTCTCTCTCGAGTTCACGGTTCTGGCCGGCGACGAAATAGTGGCAGAAGCCACCGGATCGGCCTTCACCCGCGACTGCCCACCTACCGATACCCCGGCCCCAACACCAAGCATTGTGGGGCCGTTCACCGGAAGCGATGAGACCGTCGGCGCTTACGCCCGTCTCTACTGGGTGGTCTACGGCCGGGTGCCCGACCGGGCCGGCTTCGGCTACTGGCTCGCCCGCACCCAGACCGGCCTCACCCTTCAGGGAGCAGCCGATATCTGGACCCAGTTGCCGGAGTGGCTCGAGAACTACGAGGACACGACCGACTCGGAGTTTCTCGATGCCATCTATCAGAACGTGCTGGGCCGCACACCCGACGCCGGTGGTTTCGAGTATTGGCTCGCCCAACTCGGCGATGGCCTCACCCGAAGCCAGCTAGCAGTTCTCTTTAGCGATGCCCCTGAATTCAGGGAACGCACCGCCACCGACTGACCTCACGGCCACGAAGAATCTCCTCCGACCAGCACGGCTCAGGACGTCCAGGCTAGTTTCGGCCTTCCCGACGATCTGAGGAGCCAGCCATGAAAACCCGTGCCGCCATTCTCTGGGAAGTAAACACACCATGGAGTGTGGAAGAAATCACCCTTGACCCTCCCAAAGAGGGCGAGGTGATGATTAAGTTGGTCGGCTCCGGACTGTGCCACTCCGACGATCACCTGCTCACCGGCGACATGGTGATGCCCTCCGAAGTTCAGGCCGAACTCGGCATCGAACAGATGCCCTGCATCGGCGGCCATGAAGGCGCAGGCGAGATCGTCGAGGTAGGCCCCGGCGTGACCAATCTCGAGGTCGGCGACCACGTCGTGCTCGGCTTCATTCCCTCCTGTGGCAACTGCTCGAAGTGTGCCCAGGGCCTCCAGAACCTCTGCGAGATGGGCCAGTTCCTGCTGGCCGGGCGCCAGGTCAGCGACCTCACCGCCCGTCATCATTCTGCTGATGGCACCGACCTCGGCATCATGTGCTGTATCGGAACCTTTGGCGAATACACGGTCTGCAACCAGGCCTCGGCCATCAAGATCGACAAGGACATCCCCCTCGACAAGGCTGCTTTGGTCGGCTGCGGTGTGACCACCGGGTGGGGTTCGGCCAACTACGCGGCCGAGGTCAAGCCGGGCGAGACCGTCGTTGTTGTGGGCAACGGCGGCATCGGCATGAACGCCATTCAGGGCGCCAAGATGGCCGGTGCGGAGCGGATCATCGCCGTTGACATCAATGAACGGAAGCACGAGCTGGCCCAACAGTTCGGCGCCACCCACACCGCCAGCAGCGTGCAAGAAGCGCTACCGATGATCATGGAGATGACCCAGGGCAAGATGGCCGAGAAGGCCATTATCACCATCGGTGTCGGCTCGGGCGAGATTATCCAGGACACCATGGCCCTCATCGGCACCAACGGCCGCTGCGTCCACACTTCGGTCGCCCCGATCCTCGAGCAGGACGTCAAACTGAGCCTGTTCGAACTCACACTGTTCCAAAAGCAGTTGGTGGGTTCGATCTTTGGTTCAGCCAACCCTCGTTACGACATTCCCCGCCTGTTGGACATGTATCAGAACGGCACCCTGATGCTCGATGAGCTTGTCACCAACACCTACGCCCTCGACGACATCAACGACGGCTACCAGGCCATGCGCGACGGCGACAACATCCGCGGCATGGTCATGTACGACCACGCAGCCTGATCCCTGCAACAGGGAGGGTTCAACACGTTGACATTCGACCTGACGGTGGTCGACGCCGTGTGCGAGCACGTCGTCGGCCGCCGAGCCGAAATCGAAGTTGTGGTTGCTGCCCTTGCCGCTGACCGCCACATTCTGCTCGAGGGACCTCCGGGCACAGGAAAGTCGACGCTCCTTCGACATCTCGCGGCATCGGCCGAGGTGCCGTTCGTGTTCGTCGAGGGCAACGCCGAGCTCACCCCGGCCCGATTGGCCGGCCAGTTCGATCCAGCCCGGGTGCTCAGCGACGGCTACTCCCCCGACGTCTTCGTTGATGGCCCGCTGACCGAAGCAGTCAGAGACGGAGCTCTGCTTTACGTCGAGGAGCTCAACCGGGTCCCCGAGGAGACTTTGAACCTTCTGATCACTGCCATGTCGGAGCGGGAGGTCAATGTTCCCCGACTAGGGCGGATACCAGCCGCCGACGGCTTCCGGCTGGTTGCCGCCATGAACCCATTCGACGCGGTTGGCACCGCTCGAATTTCGGCTGCGGTCTATGACCGCATGTGTCGGGTGGCTATGAGCTACCAGACCTTGCAAGAGGAAACGCTGGTCGCTTCCAAGGAGTCTGGGGCCGCGGCCGGCGAACTAACCGGCCGAATCGTCGAGATGGTGAGAGCTACGAGAGACCATCCAGAAATTCGGATCGGTTCATCGGTCCGAGGGGCCATCGACACCCTGCTCATCGCTGAGCAGCTGTCGGCCATTCGGGAGAGCGGCTCGGCCCAGACGATGCTCGATTCTGCGCTGGCTGGTTTGTCGGGACGCATCCGGGTCCACGAGGGAACCGGCAGGACCGCAGAGGAGATCATCACCGAGATTTTTCTTTCCATCTTCGGTGACCAGGACCGGGGAGAAGACCCCTCGGGAAAAGGTTCGACCCCGGCTGGGGTGACAGCGGGCTAAGGCTGGCCAAAGAGGGCGAAGCTGCAGAGGAGCAGCTCAAGAAGGAACGTCGCAAAACGACACCGCGGCGGGAACTCGAACAGCAGGACGGCTTCGAGGATGTCTCCCCCGACGTTGGCGAGCTCGACGAGGACGCCTTCGAAGAGGCGATGGCCGACAACCCCGACGAAGCGTTGGAGATGCTCGCCAATATGACCGGGGCGACCGACGAACGACTTCGGGCCCTGGCGCAGCGACTGGCCGGTCGTCTGGTTATCGATCTGGCTCGGAGCGGCCCTCCGCGGGCCCGAGGGGTTGGCAAACTACGACGCCGGTCGGCGGCAGTGGCCGACGGAGACATCGATGTCGAGTCCAGCCTTGACGCGCTTTTGGAGAGTCGAGCGTCGGGCCAGGCACCGCCACTTGACGACATCGTCGTGAGGGAATGGTCGAGGCCCGACACCGCCCTCTGTCTCGTCGTCGATAAGAGCGGCTCGATGGGAGGCGACCGTCTAGCGGCAGCCGGCTTGGCTGCGGCTGCGGCTTCCTTCCGGGCCCCCGTCGACCACAGCGTTCTGGCCTTCTCAGACCAGGTCCTGGTGATCAAGTCCCAGGACGGCGCCCGCCATGCCGAGGAAGTGGTGGAGGACATCTTCGGGCTGCGAGGCCACGGCCCCACCGATCTGGACTTCGCTCTGGCCAGCGCCCGAGCCCAGTTGGAGCGGTCAAGAGCCAAGCGGCGTCTGACGATTCTCCTCTCCGATTGCAAGACCACCGTCGGAGCCGACCCCATCCTCGCCGCCCGCATGCTCGACGAACTGGCGATCATTGCCCCAGCCGAGGATGCCGAGGAGGCCGAGGCGTTCGCCAAGGCAGTGGGCGCTGACCTCGCGCTACTAGAGGGCCCCTCCGGCGTCCCCGCTGCCTTCGCCAAGTTGCTCGACACCTAGCGGTTCCCGGCATGGTTTCGCTGAAATGTGCATGGGTCCACAGCCACACACCACACAGGCAACTAGTGTCGAACCTGGTGGGGTCGGATGGCTGCGGAACCTCCTAGGCGAACTGGTTCCACCAGTCGTATCCGCACAAGTGAGGGAAAGGCGGTGGCCAATGCGCCAACGCAGGCAGTATTCGATCAGACGACCTTTGGCGGCCCTTTTAGGGGCCGTATCAGCAGCGGCGGTTCTCACCGCTACGCCGGTTGGGGCGCAGAACATCTCCTCGGGCCAGCTCGCCGCTGACTCTGAGGCCGAACCGACAGCTCCGGCATGCGACGTCGAACTCGACCTCAAACTGGTCAACCTCGACCACACCCACTCGAACGGTCAGCATGTCGACCATCGGACGTCGGGCGTCATCACCCTGAAGGAGCCAGTCCCGGCCGGCCGGGTGCTCACCAGTGGGGTAACAACCGATCTCGATCACCTCGAGGACGAGATCGACTTCACGACGGAGAAGAGCCAGTTCGAGGAGCAGGTGCAGGTTCGTTTTCTCAACGACAATGGCCATGTTCTAGCGACTACTGATGCCACCCCCGATTTGCCCGACATTGCGCCGGTTGCTCCGTTCGCTCTGCCGAGCGTCGACCTCCCCGAGGCGGCAACCGCCATCGAGATCGTCCATGCCGCCAAAGGTCCGGGACTGAACAGCGTCGGCGTCCCCTGTGTCGATTTCAAGATGGTCGGCCCGGACAGCTCGCCCGCCGACTACCTCCAACCGTCCTTCTGTTGGGGAGACGGGCTGGCTCCTCCCCCGCCCGACGCGCTGTGTGGCTTCCTCGCCGTTCCTGAGAACCGAGACGTAGCCAACAGTCGGCTCATCAACATCGCCTTCGCCATCTTTCCCGGCGATGGCACAAAGCCAGATCCTCTGGTCTATCTCGAAGGAGGTCCGGGCGGCCCACCGATCTGGGTGTCGTCACTCATCCACGGTCAAGCCATGGGACCGGTGGCCGGGATGTGATCTTCGTCGACCAACGGGGAACCGGCTATTCGTATCCCAATCTTCACTGTCCGGGTGAGGAAGCGGTGACCAGTGACGAGGAGTTCTTCGAGTTCGTCCGCCAGTGTGGGCAGAACTATCAGGCCTCGAATATCGACCTCAACGGCTACACCACCGTGCAGAACGGTCACGACGTCGCCGATCTTCGTATCGCCCTCGGTTTCGAAGAGTGGAACCTCTTCGGTGGCAGCTACGGCACCGACCTCGGGCTAACCATCATGCGAGACCGGCCAGAAGGCGTGCGAAGCGTTGTCCTGGACAGCGTGTTCCCACCCGAAGTCAATCCGGTGGCCGGAGACCAGGGCATCGGTTTCCTCAAGGAACTGGATGCTCTTGTCGGGCGATGTGCCGCTGACCCAGCTTGCGGTCCGGCTTTCCCCGACATCAGGCAGAACATCATCGATGCCGTCGACAACCTCAATGCGAGCCCGGTGGCGGTGACCGGCACGGAAGCCGAGTTCTTCTTCGGCACTCCCGAGTTTCCTGTCGATGGAACCGTGCTACTCGACTTCCTTCGAACCCCCGGTCTCGACCTGCCAGCGTTACCACTGGCACCGGGGTTGCTCAACGGTTTGGCCGACCCCGACCCGGCTGTCCGTCAGGCCGCTATTGGCAACTTCTTCCGAGCCGAAGTCTTCCGGGCACTCGGTCTTCCGCCCGAGATCGCCAATGAGCTGAAGGTCGCCTACTACGGGGTCCCGGGCATTGGAACGCAGTTCTCGGGGGGCTTCAACAGTGCAGTGATCTGCGCAGAGGAGTTCCCGTTTGAGGAGGCGGCTACGAGCTACGACGGTCCAGGTTGGTCACCGGCGATCGAGGGTTATGCCTCGGCCGCACTGGAGTTCTACAGGGTCACGTGCGACGCGTGGGGTATCGAACCGGAGGACCCCATCGTCACTCAACCGGTGGTGAGCGACATCGAGACTCTGGTGCTGTACACCGACCGTGACTATCAAACAGTCCCTGAGTGGAGCGAGCTGGCAGCCAGTCGTCTCACCAACGCCCAGCTGGTCTTCTTTCCCAACCTGGGCCACGTTGTGACGTTCTACGACCCGTGTCCCCAGTATGTCGTTAGTCAGTTCCTCGACCGGCCGGGCGGACTGGTCGACACCGGTTGCGTGGCCGACCTGCCGATCATCTCCTACGAAGGCGAACTGCCAGAGATTCCGCCACTCCCACCAATCGAGGAATTCTTGGAGCAACTCGATGAGCTCCTCGGACCACCTCCCGGTGAAGGCCCTCCAGAAGGTGAAGAGCCTCCATCGGAGGAACCCACCGATGACGATCCTGGACCGGCGGTCGCTTCCGGTACGCCGCTCAGCTCTGGTTCACCAGAAGGCCGCTAGAAATTATCGGTGATACGCCTGCGTTACTGGTGATTGGGCCGCTACTGTCCTGCCTGGCGGAGTCAGGCGGGATGGTGGCGGCACCTTCCTCCTTCTACTCGTCGAACCTCGCTGTATTCCCGACGTAAGGGTTCCCGCAAACGAGACGGCGTGCTCTCGAGCACCCCATAAGGAGATCCAGTGGCTTTCGCCCTGCCTACCAAGCGCCGACTACTGGCGATCGCGATTGGTCTGTTGACCGTCGGATCGCTGTTGGTCGCTCCCAACCCGGTAAGCGCCCGTGACCTCATGTCCGGCCATGAAGCCGTCGAGGACCGTGAAAGCGATTCTGCCTCTGACGCCACCGAAAGCGATGACGCTGGCGGCGTCTGCGATGTCCTCATGGACCTCGAACTGGTGAATGTGGCCCACACCCACGCCAACGGCGACTACGTCGACCACAGCGTTGGTCCGGTCGTCGACCTCGCCACTCCTCTTCCGGCCGGCCGAGTTCTGACCAACGGTCAAGCCTTCGACGTCGACCACTTCGGCGACGAGGTCGACTTCACGACGGAGAACAGCCAGTTCGAGGAGCAAGTCCGGGTTCGCTTCCTCAACGCAGCAGGCGACATCCTGGCCGAGACCGACCCGACGCCCGATCTTCCCGATGCCACGCTCGACCATTGGTTCGCGGTTCCGAGTGTCGACATCGCCGAGCCCGCCACCGCCATCCAGGTTGTCCACGGCGCCACCGGCACCGGCCACAACAGCATCGGAGTGTCCTGCCTTAACTTCGTTCCCGTTGGCCCCGATACGCGCCAGAGCGAGCTTGTCCAGTACGGCCTCTGCCCAATCGACGGCCAGTTCCCCCTCTCTGAGGATTCCTCCTACTGCGGATTCTTTGCCGTCCCCGAGAACCGCGACGTCGACGGTTCTCGCCTCATCAACATCGCCTTCGCCGTTGCGCTTGGCGATGGCGGTCAGCCCGATCCGTTGGTCTACCTCGAGGGCGGACCAGGCGGCGCTCCGATTTCAGTAGCCGGCATCATCCACGAAATCGCCATGGGCCCGGTCTCCGGTGGTCGCGACGTCATCTACGTCGACCAACGGGGAACCGGCTACTCGCAACCAAACCTCAATTGCTTGCAGCAGGAGAACTACGCCGAGGAACCACCTCTGATCGAGAGCCAGGAGGAGTTCGACGCCTATCAAAAGGCATTGATCACCGACTGCTATGACCGTCTCGTTTCCGAAGGCATCGACCTCAACGGCTACACCACGGTGCAGAACGGCGAGGACATTGCTGACCTTCGTCTTGCTCTTGGCTATGCCGAGTGGAATCTCTTCGGTGGCAGCTACGGCACCGATCTCGCGCTGACCGTTATGCGGGACCGTCCCGAGGGTCTTCGCAGCGTGGTGCTCGACAGTGTGTTCCCGCCCGAGGTCAACCCGGCTGCTGGCGATGATGCCGTCGAGTACCTCAACCGTCTGCAGCTGATTGCCGACCGCTGCTCGGTCGACCCCGCCTGTGCGGCGGCCTACCCCGACCTGCGTAACGACATCATCAAGGCGGTTGACAACCTCAATGCCGAGCCGCTGTTGCTGAGTGGCACGGCCGTCGAGTTCCTGTTCGGGCCGCCTGAGCTGGAGTTCGATGGTTTCGCCTTGCAGTCGATACTTGACTTCGATATCGCAAACCCGTACCTGGCTGGCTGGATCAACGGCCTGGCCAGCGACGACCCCCAGGTCCGCAGTGATGCGGCCCACAATTTCTTACGCAACACCGTGTTCCTACTCCTAGGCCTCCCGCCGGAAATCAGTGACGAGCTCCGGGCCGGCTATCGCGGTGTCCCTGGACCGGGAACTGAATTCTCCGACGGGTTCTTCCTGACCGTTGTCTGTGCCGAGGAATACCCCTTCGCGACCGGGGCTTCTGTCGAGGAGGGCGAAGGCTGGTCTGACGCCATCTACGACTACGCGGCCGTTGTCGCCGAGTTCTTCGCTCTGGACACCGAGTGCTCCATCTTCGACCTTATGCCGGAAGATCCCATCGTCAACGAGCCTGTGGTCAGCGACGTCGAGACGTTGGTCATCTACACCGACACCGACTTCCAGACTCCGCCGGCATGGTCGGAACTCACCGCATCC
>CALHBU010000251.1 GCA_937930655.1 uncultured Acidimicrobiales bacterium
GTATGGATCATGGGCGGTGAGGCCATCACCGCTATCGACCCCAACACTTTGGCGCCGCCCTCCCCAGACTCGCTCGACACCGTTGCGCTCGGCGGCAACCCGTCAACGCCACGACCCGCCGGTGGCAACCTCTGGATCTCCAATGGCCTCGACGGGACGGTGTCTGTTGTTCAGTTGAACGGCAGACAGGTGCTCGACACCATCGGCGTAGGCGACAAGCCCACCCGACCTCTCGTCGTGAACGGCGAAATGTGGATCGCGAACACCGCCAGCGATTCGATCACCACCATCGATCTGGAGACCAAGTCAACCAGCACCATCGAAGTCCCACCGGCGCCGATGGAACTTCTCCTAATCAGAGGCGACGTCTGGGTTCCCCACGAGACCGGAGAAATCTCGATCATCGAACCAAGGACCACCCAGCCAGCCGACACGGTGTCTCTCCCGGGCCCTTTCGAGGCCCCCCTTGTCTCAGCCGGACTGGTCTGGGTCCCCCAGCCAGAAACCAACCAACTCTCAGTCATCGACATCGATGGACGGGTTGTCCTCGACACCTTTGAAGTGGGTTCGGAGCCTGGCACGCCAGCGCGCGTCGGAAACCAAATCTGGGTGCCCAATCGATCTGACGGGACCATCTCACGAGTGGACATCGAGACGTTGAGAGTCGTTGACATCATCGCTGTCGGCGAACGCCCGGGGACTCCGGTAGTTGAGGGTGACCGCGTGTGGATCCCAAACGAGGGCGCCGGCACGATCACGGTGATCGAAGTCCAAACCAAGGACACGCCGACCGTCGAAATCGGGGCAACCCAGACCATCGAGGTTGGCGCCGGCCCGACAACTCCGCTGTTCGCAGCGGAACGAATCTGGGTGCCGAACTTCCAGGACGCGACCGTCACCGTCATTGACCCCAAAACCAAGACAGTTGTTGCGGTCATTCCGGTCGGAGAAGGTCCGACTCAGCCGATCTTCTCGAATCGCTTCATCCTTGTGACTAACGCAGCTGGCGGCACCATGTCGGTCATCGATCCTCGGGCCATCGGCTAGTCGACACCGACCCGAAGCAGTTGTTGAACTCGGCTAGAGCTCCCAGGACCCTCGTTGGGACTCCATCCTGCATCCACTCATCCAGCTCCGTGTCCTCGTACGCCACCTCGAAGATCCCGCCAAGCGCAAAGTCCAACTGATTCAGAGCCGCATACCTCGCCGCCGACGACTCACTCTCACGCCAACGCTCAGCCAAACTCGGTGTAACCCTCATCGGCGACCTGACGACCATCGGACAAGTACCGAACGACCCGCCTAGCCGGTCGCGCCTCTCCGACACCGACCCTCTGAACGGTCCGAAAAATGAAGGCGACCACGAAGAGCAACAAACTCAAGCCCAACAACCCAAACCCAACCAGAGCAAGCCACGTGAGTATCCCCACCACGTCGACACGACGATCACCAGAACTTGAGCCGATCTGAGAATCGGAAGTCGACAACCGTGCATTTGTCCCAATCCCGTGGGACATTCCTGAACAATTCTCGATACTTCTTCAACAGGTTTCGTGCCTAGAACGTGCCTAGACCAACGGAAAACAAGGGTCTCGAGCGGGTATTGATGGTCATATGATCGGCGCCTTCAAAGACACCCTGACCTGGGGAAACACGGCTAAATCGGGAGCTACGACGGTCCGGCTCCAGGAGCTTCCCAAGCTGAATACGCGAGTTCGATTCTCGTCACCCGCTCCACAACCGCCCCGGGGATCTGCGAGCTGAGAGTGCCGTTTCCGGCCCTGTGGAGCCTATGAGAGCGGAGGGGTGTGCTCTCGCACGAAGGGCAGCAGTAGATCCAGGATCGGCTGGAGTGTCGGAGCAAACTCGAACGTCGAGTTCTGGAGGAGTGTGGTCGCCGCTCTCGAATGCGCTATCGGGTGAAGTTGGTCGACTTCCTGGCCATGGTGAAGGAGGAGGGTCGCTGGCACGCTGAGGGCTGCGACTTGCTCGTCGGTCATTCCAAGTGCGGTCTTCTGGCCAAACGACTGCAGGTGTTCTCCCGCTCGCTTCATCGCCGCCAGAAACTCGGAAACATCGTGGCGCATCAGCTCCTCACGCCCCTCAGGCCCGTTGCGCTCGATGTATCCATTCCAAAGAGGTGTCTTTGCGACCTCCTCCATCGAGGTGAGGCTGTCGTCGGTCACGTACTTCAAGTAGTACTCCTCGGGCAGTTGGGATGCCGCAATCGGGCCACCCGTCAGCGGAGCGATCACAAAGGCAGCGACGTCGTCGGGATAGCGCTCGGCTAGCACCATGTTTGACCGGGCGCCTGACGACATCCCGTAGAACGCGGCCGGGGCCACGCCGAGCCGATCGATAAGCACGTGGAGGTCCTCGGCTTCCTCCATCGAGAGCGGCTCAGTGCCGAAGTTGATGCCTGACCTACCCATGTTTCGCCGATCCCATATGATCACCTTGAGATCGGGGGCCGCCGCCGCGATGTTGCGGGCGAAGCCACCGAACCCGTCGATCTCGCCCATGCCGCCCGGCGTCACAATCAGGGGGATGCTGGCCTTCGGGTTGTAGATCTCGACATACAAGGTCACGTCGCGTTCCGGGCGGAGATCGACGGTCAGCTTCTCGCATTCGAGTGCCTCCACGCCCGGTTCCGGAAGCGCGTTGAAATACACGGCGTAGTAGGAGTTGTTCGACGCGCTCTTGAAAAGGGTGACGTCCTCCTCAACTTCTTCGACCGCGTCGTTGGTCTCGGGGGTCATTTGGTGGGTCCTGTCTGTAGATGGTTCACGAAAAAGTGGCCCAGGGAAGGCCGTCGAGCATGAAGCCGACGACCAACTCGAGGTCGGTTCGACTTGGTTGGGATCGGGAGATGGCCGAGATCGCGGCGAACTGGCCAAAGAGATACTGAACAACCGCGGAGGGCTCAGTCGAAGGCTCGAGTTCGCCGCTGGCGAATGCACTTTCCACCCGACGCTGCACTGACGAACCGAGCCGGTGCTGCAGGCCACTCAAGGTCACAGCGATCGGGCCGGCGACGAAATCGCCCGACGAACCGCTGTCTCCCATGAAACAACCATCGGGGAGCTCGCCGGAAAGCGTGCGCTCAGCGAAGAGGGCGAAGACCTGCTCGAGTGCCTCGCGCAGCGAGCCAGCCTGATCCAGATAACGCTCGGCAGGCTCGATGTACTGGTGGTGATACGCCTCGAGGGCAGCGGCGAAGATGGCCTCTTTGTCACCCAGCGTTCGACACAGCGTCGGTTTGGTGACGCCAAGTTCAGTGGCGATCTGATCGAGCGTTGCTCCGTCATATCCATCACGCCAGAACCGGCCGAGAATCGTCGGCATGGCTTGCGCCGGGTCGAGAGATTTGGGTCGTCCAGCCGGCACGTGACGTTCCTCCGATCCGAAGTCATAGGGCTGTCGCCAAGCGTATCGGATTTCCTACCCATCAGTACGAAATTATGAAAGCCGTACACAACTGTTGACGCTGAGGGCCGTTTTCGGCTTCGTCAGCAGACAGTTCCTCGAGAAGACGAACTAGGGCATGGCGGCCGAACCGCCGACCTGTTGGCGATCGAAGGTTCGCCACGCTTCGCCCAGGCGCTGTAGCCCCTCAGCGAGCACATCGAACGGTTCGGTGAATGGAAGCCGAATATTCGGACAGTCCGCCTCTCCGGCCGAGAACTCAGTACCGGCGCCGATCAACACACCGTGCCGGCTGGCATGTTGGGCGAAGGCCGACGCCGAGGCCTGTCCTGGCAGCGTGACCCACACCGAAAGTCCTCCTCGAGGAGGCACGAATTCCCAGTCACTGAAGTCGGCGTGAAGGGTGTCGACAACAAGGTCGGCGGCCCGCCGGAGCTGCACAAGTCGTTGCTCGAGAATGTCGTCGTAGCGGTCGAGCACAGCCAGACCCAGCAGCTGGCTCAGGGCAGGGGTGAACATGTCTGCGACCGCCTTGTGGGATCGGAGACGATTGATCACCTGGGCGTCGGCCCGCAACCAACCAAGCCGCAGACCGGGCCAGGCAACCTTGCAAACCGATCCGGCGATGAGGCCATAGCCACCGGTGTCGAACTCGTCGAAGGCGGGGAGATACCGACGGTCGAACCCAAGATCGGCGGCCACCCGGTCTTCGAGCGTTGGGATGCGGTGGCGTCGAGTGAGGGCGGCGACGGCACCGACACGATCGACGGGCAACCGGGAGCCGGTCGGGTTTTGGTGCTGCGGGTTGAACGCCAGCAGAGCCGGTCTGAATCGATCGATCTTGGCTTCGAGGTCCCCGACGATGAGGCCTTCGTTGTCGAGGCGTACCGATTCGTACCGAGCCCCGAGATGTCGGACGACATCAATCAGCCCGGGCCAGGTGTCCTCTTCTCCCAGGACAACATCGCCGGGATGAACCATCGCAGCTGCCACCACCGAGATCGCCTGTTGGGCTCCGGACGTAACGAGAATCTGGTGCGGTGTCGTGGGAAGTCCCTGCCGGGAGTGAAGGGCGGCGATGCTCTCGCGGAGGCTCCACCAACCCAACGGCTCCGCTCCTTCGAGATCGTCGGCGTGCGGCGCCATGTCGATGTTGGAGACCAACTCTGCGACGGCAGGAAGCATGGACGGAATGGCCTTCAACAGGTCAATGGAC
>CALHBU010000252.1 GCA_937930655.1 uncultured Acidimicrobiales bacterium
CCCTGGGTTGGCGCCTGGGTGTGGGCATCGGGCAGCCAGGTGTGGAAGGGGAACATCGGCACTTTGATGCCGAAGCCCATGAACATGCCGCCGAAGATCAGCCACTGGGCCCGGCTGCTGATGTCGCTTTCCCGGACCGCTTCGGCCAGCCCTTCCATGCTGAAGGTCTGTGAACCGGTAAGCCAGTAGAGGGCCAGGAAGCTGACCAGCATGAGAGCCGAGCCAAACAGCGTGAACAAGAAGAACTTGATGGCGGCGTAGAGACGCTGCTCGCCACCCCAGACACCGATCATGAAGTACATCGGCAGCAAGACGACTTCAAAGAAGACGAAGAAGAGCACGAGATCCTGAGCGACGAAACTGCCCAACATGCCGGTGTGAAGCACCAGAATAAGGGTGAGGAACGCTTTGGAGTTACCGGGCTCGGGAATGTGGTTCCAGCTGTAGATGATGACCAGTGGCACGACCAGCAGGGTGAGGGCGATCAGCGGCATTGAAATACCGTCGATGCCGATCTCGTAGCGGGCGTTGACAATGCTGATCCAGCTGCGGTCGGTCTTGTACTGGAGCTTGTCCCAGTTCTCCGAACCCATCCGGTAGAAGTCGATGGCCAGCACTGCACCGATGGCACCGGTGACAGCGGTTGTGAGACCGGCGACCCAGAAGTGTGTTGCTTCGTCCTTACTTGGCAGCAGCATCATGACGGCTGCTCCCACCAAAGGAAGGAAGACCATCAGGCTGACGAGCGTGCTCATATCCATGCGTTTTTCCTCAGGAACTTATTAAACGGCGATGATGAACACAGCGGCCAATACGGTGGCTGCTCCGAACATCAGGGTGGCGTACTGACGAATTCGGCCCGACTGGACCTTGCGAAGAATCTGGCCCGACTCAGATGCACCGAGACCGGCGCCATTGACGGCTCCATCGATGGTGCCCTGGTCGATGTAGCGGTAGATGAAACGACCGAATCCGGCAGTTCCAGTGCCGACGGTGTTGATGAATCCATCCAAGACGTTTTTGTTGAACCACTGGGCGGTCTGGGCGACCCAGCCCTTAGTGCTGCCGGCAATGGCGCCGGTGTAGAGATGGTCGAGGTAGTACTTCTCCACCAACAACGTGTGTCCGGCTCGAATGAGGCGGTTGTTGGCGACGAAACTGTCGGTGTATTCGGTTGCCGCCGAATCCTTGGCGTACAGCCGGGAGTAGTAGGTCCACACCAGAGCACCAGCTCCGACCGCCAGCAGAGTGGCCACGATGGCCAGGCTGAAGCTCGGCTTGCCATGGTCGATGGTGGGGAAGGTGGCGATCCCGGCTGGCTCGACCATTTCCTCGAACCAGAGTCCGAAACGGCTACCGAGGATGGGAAGCTGCTTTGGCACATTGAGGAAGCCAACGAACACCGCCCCCACCGCCAGAATGATGAGCGGCACGGTGATTCGAGGACCGGACTCATGCGGTGTCACATGGCCTCGGTACTTGCCAAAGAAGGTCAGGTAGATGACCCGGGTCATGTAGGCCGCGGTCATGGCTGCCGTCATCATTCCGAACAGGAACGGAATGTAATACGTGCCGTTGCCGCCTGTTCCGGGCCAGACACCGGCTCCGACCAAGATTTCGTCCTTGCTCCAGAAGCCAGCGAGCGGTGGAAGACCAGCCAGGGCACCCGAACCGATGATGAACGTCCAGAAGGTCTTGGGCATGACCTTACGCAGACCACCCATGTCGGCCTTCATGTCAAAGCTGTGGTGGCAGGCGTGGCTGAGTGAGCCAGCACCCAGGAAGAGGCAGGCCTTGAAGATGGCGTGGGTGAAGAGGTGGAACATGCCAGCGGTGTAGGCGCCGACACCCAAAGCGAGCACCATGTATCCGAGCTGGGAGACGGTTGAGTAGGCAAGCACCTTTTTGATGTCTCGCTGGACGAAGGCCAGCATGCCTCCGCCAACGCAGGTAATGCCACCGACCAGGGCCAGCGGGTTGATCGTGCTGCCCGCTATGTCGAAGCCGATGTAGAACACCGGATAGAGACGCCCGATGAGATAGACGCCGGCCACCACCATGGTGGCGGCGTGGATGAGGGCAGAAACTGGCGTGGGACCAGCCATGGCGTCGGGCAACCACGTATGCAACACGAACTGACCTGACTTGGACATCACTGCAGCCATCAGACAGAGGGCCGCAACCAAGAGCGTGTTTTCCGAGATCGCGCCGGAAGTAGCGGCCTCGTTGATGGCTCGAATGTCGAAGGTTCGGCCAGCGGCGAAGTACAGGATGATCATGCCGATGAGCAGACCAATATCGCCCACTCGGTTGGTGAGGAAGGCCTTGAGAGCGGCGTCGGAGTTCGGCTTTTCTTCCCACCAATGCCCGATGAGGGCAAAGGAGCAGACGCCCACCAGTTCCCAGCCGACGATCATCTGCAGCGTGCTGCTGGACAACACATAGAACAGCATCGAGGCGGTGAACAGCGACAGAAAGGCGAAGTAGTGGGTGTAGCGGCGATCGTCCTTGACGTAGTCGGTCGAGAAGATGTGGACCAGCATGGAAATGAAAGTGACGACCACCAGCAGCATCACCGACTGGCCATCGACCATGGTGCCGATCTGGATATCCGATCCACCCTCGGCAACGGTGCCGCCGTTGTTGAACCACGTGACCTGATTGACAATCGGGCAGGGCGACACGTGGCCCTCCCCGCCTTCTTCGGCGAACGAGAGAGCCGGCGGGGCATCAACGGTGCCGAACGACTCTTCGTCGGAGTGATCACCATCGTCGGAGTGGTCGTCCCCGTCGCTGTGCGACTCGTCTTCGAGACAGCTCTCGCCAGGACCGCTGCTGTGACCGCCAGATTCGGCCAGCGCTACTTCGTCGGCCGAATCGCCATCGACGAACGCCAGAGCGTCGCCTCCGTGGCTGTCGGCCACGTCTCCGACATAGCTGATCCAGCTGCCAGCCACTCCCAGAGCGAGAACAAAGCAGGCAACAACAGCGGGAATGCCAATGAAATGGGCCGGGATTCTGAACCGCTTACTGAGGAACAGTATGGCCAGGAACGAACCGGCCATGATGGCCGGGATGAGCCACACCATGTTGAAGATGCCGGGAACCGACACGGCCTCGGCGGCCAGAAGTTGCCCCGATGACAACGAAGAGGTTGAGAGAGAAGAAAGTGACACGTAAGCCTCGATCAGCCCTGGAGCAGGTCGGCTTCGGCGACGTCGATGCTGCGACGGTTGCGATAGATCAGAAGCACGATGGCCAGACCCACGCCGACCTCAGCGGCAGCGACAGCGATGATGAACAGAGCGAAGACCTGACCGCCGATGTCCTGGTTGTAGGCACCAAACGCCACCAGGTTGATGTTGACGGCATTGAGAATGAGCTCGATCGACATCAGAACCAGCACACCGTTCTTTCTGGTGAGCACGCCGTAGACGCCGATACAGAACAAGATGGCGGCGAAGAACAAAAACTGATTGAGCCACATGGTCAGTCCCTCCTAGCCACAACGACCGCACCGATGAGGGCGGCGAGAAGAAGTACGGAGATGGCTTCGAAAGGAACGATGTAGGTGCTGAAGATTGTGTCGGCCACCGGTTCGACGCCCTGGACGATTCGATCGTCGGGCAACTTGGCGTCCTCGAAACCTTCCCACAGCGAGTAACCCATGACGGCAGCCATGATGACTGCCACCATGGCGCCGATCCACTTTTGGTCGTGGTCGAGGTCGGACTCAGAGCCGATGCGGGCTCGGGTGAGCATCACACCGAAAAGGAGCAGAACCAGGATCGCTCCGATGTAGACAAGCACCTGGGTGGCGGCTGCGAATTCGGCGCCGAGGATGATGTACACCGCGGCGACGCTCGCCAACACCACCAGGAGATACAGGGCAGCGTGAACCACGTTGTCGGTGGTGACCATCTTCAAGGCGGCGAAAATCGAAACCAGGGCGATGGCCAAAAAGAACGAGTTAGTGACCCAAACCTCGGTTTGGCTCAGCTCCGCCAACAGAAGGGTCATCGCGGGACTCCCTCACAACAGCTGGCGCCGATAACGCGCTCGGAGAAGTTCATCGCGGAACCTTCTTCTGCTTCGCTTCGGAGCCGCCCTCGTAGCTCTCGAACTCCGGCACTGTTTCCATCCACTGGCCGAGGCGGCTCTTGTCGTGGAGGAGTTCGGCAATCTTGGGTTCGGAGTACTCGTACTCGGGGCTCCAGAACAGTGCCTCGAACGGGCAGACCTCGACGCAGATACCGCAATACATGCAGAGGCCGTAGTCGATGTCGAAACGATCGAGCTTGTTGACCGAGCGCGGCTTGCCCCCGGCCCGACGGGGCGGTGCGAGTTCTTTGTGACCCTCGATGTAGATGCACCAGTCCGGGCACTCCCGAGCGCACAACATGCACGATGTGCAGTTCTCCTCGTGGAGGGCGATGACGCCGCGGGCTCGCGGAACAAGATCTTCCTTTTCGTGGGGGTACTGGACGGTTTCAGCCCCCTGGGTGACCGTCTTGACGATCTCCTTGAACGTGACACCGAGGCCAGAGACAACACCGGGAACGAGACCCATTAAAAGACCACCTTCAGAACACCGGTGATAGCGATGTTGACGAGTGAGAGAGGGATGAGGAACTTCCAGGCAAACTTCTGGAGCTGGTCCTCGCGGAATCGGGGGTAGGTGAAACGGACCCAGTAGATGACGAAGGTCAGCAGAAGCATCTTGGTCAGCATCACAAGTGGGCCAGCCACATTCATCCAGTTGGAGTCCCAGGCGATTCCGAATAGGTCGGTGACGAACGGCGGAACCGACCAGCCACCGAGGAACAGCACCGACGCCAGGAAGGCAAAGATGTTGGCGGTGGCGAACTCGCCGATGAAGAACATCAGGAAGCGGAAGCCGGAGTACTCGGTCATGTAACCAGAGACCAGCTCCGATTCAGCGATCGGCATGTCGAACGGCACCTGGGTGAGCTCGGCCTGCACCGCCACCATGAAGATGAAGAAGCCGACGAACTGCGTGAGAAGGTACGGGTTGCCAAGTCCTCCCCAACCGAAGATCTCACCGGTGGCCTGCGCTTGAATAATTCCCTGGAGGTTCAGCGTGCCGGCCTGGATCACCACGCCGACCACCGCCAAAATGAGCGGCAGCTCGTAGGCGATGAGCTGGCCGGCCGCTCGTAGCCCACCGAGCAGTGAGTATTTGGAGGCGCTGGCCCAGCCGGCCATGAGAATGCCGACCACCGAGACCGACGAAACAGCGAGGGCCAGATACACGCCCACGTTTATGTTGGTGAACTGGGCATCGGGACCGAACGGGATGACAACAGCCAGGAGGAACGTGCTCATCAGCACGACATAGGGCGCCAACGCAAAGACGCTGCGGTCGGCTCTGAGCGGGAAGATGTCTTCCTTCTGGAGGTTCTTGCCCAGCTCAGCCAGCAGCTGGAGCGAACCGTAGGGACCGGCCTCCATAGGGCCGAGGCGGCTCTGCATGAACGAAACCATCTTGAACAGGTAGAGGTACACGGTGGTACCGGCCGGAATCAGGACAGCAATAATGGCGAAAAGCAGCTTGATCGGGATGTCGAGATACGACACCGAATCGGGAAGAAGTTCGGCCAACATCATGGCGTAACAACCACCGTTGCTTCGTTCTGCCGCGAGCCGCTACTCATCGATCAATGTCTCCAAGGATGAAGTACAGGCTGGCGAGAATGGTGATCACGTCGGGAACGTAGGTGCCCTTGAGCAGCCACGGGCTGATCGACATATTGGAGAAGCTGGCCGAACGGATCTTGACCCGGAATGGTTCGAGGCCACCTTGACTCACCACGTAGTAGCCCATGATGCCGAGAGGGTTCTCGGTCTCGACGTAGGCCTCACCCTCCGGCACCTTGATGATGCGGGGCACCTTGGCCATGATCGGGCCAGATGGGATGGAGTCGAGGAGTTGCTCGACGATGGAACAGCTCTCCCGAACCTCTTGCAGCCGGACCCAGTAGCGGGCGAACGAGTCGCCATCGGGGTGGGTCCAAACCTTCCAATCAACATCGGGATAGGCCAGTCCGGGGTGGGGATTGTCCCGACGGATGTCCCAGTCGACGCCGGACGCTCGAATGTTGGCGCCTGACAACCCGTAACTCAGACCGATATCGGCTGGGATGACGCCGATGCCACGGCAGCGAGCCTGGAAGATCTCGTTTCCGACGAGAAGATCTTCCATCTCGTCACAGAAACTGCGAATGCGGTCGAGCGATTGCTTGGTCTCGGCAATCCATCCGGCTGGGAGGTCGTCCTTGACGCCGCCGATTCGGTCGAAGTTCGGATGAAAGCGGCCACCGGTGGCCGACTCGATCTGATTGAGGATGTGCTCGCGGTCGCGGAAGGCGTAGAAGATCGGAGACACCGCTCCGAGCTGGACGCCCATATCCCCAAGAAACAGGGTGATGTTGGCGATGCGGGCCATCTCAAAGAAGATGGTTCTGATGTGACGGGCTCGGGGCGGAGCCTCGATGTCCATCAACTGCTCGGCGGCGAGGATGAACGGCACCTCGTTGGCGAAGCTTCCCAACCAGTCGATGCGGTTGATAAGGGTGGTGACCTGGGGATAGGTACGAACCTCGGTGAGCTTCTCGTAACCCCGGTGCATGTATCCCATGACTGGGTCGGCCTCGATGACCTGCTCGCCGTCGAGACGGGCCACGATGCGAAGCGTGCCGTGGGTGGCCGGATGCTGGGGGCCAATGTTGAGGGTCATCCCTTCGGCTTCAAGTTCGACGTTGACGCGAGCATCGGCAGCCTGGGCCGCGATGTAGGCCAGTTGGCGGCGGTCAGAGATCGCGGTCATTCGCCACTCCCGTCCGCTTCAACGTTTTCGGTGCTGGGAGCGGCCGGCTCCTTGGCCTCAGGCTCTTCCACCTCAGGCATTGGTTCGACGTCGACGATGCCGGGCCAGGGTTTCACCAGGCGAGCCAGGAGGGGGAAATCCTTGCGCATCGGGAAGCCCTCAAACGAGCCCGGCAGGTACAGCTTGCGGAGGCCGGGGTGGCCCTCGAACCCAATGCCGAACATCTCGGAGACTTCCCGCTCGTGCCAGGAAGCGCCGGGGTATTCGTGGGTCCAGGTTCCGACCGAGAGATCCGACGCCTCATCCGAGCCGGCGACGTCGGCCTTGATGGTGAGCCCGAGGTTGGTGGTGAGGCTGTGCACTCGGGCCAGCACCTGGAAGCGGGTCTCGCCACCGCAGACGCCGTGTTGCTGTGGTTCGGCTTCGGCTGCGTCTGGTGGCGTGAGAATGTTGTCGACTTCGGCGTCGAGCGATCGACCGAACGGCGAGGGCAGCCAATCGATGGCCGAGAGCCAATTGAAATAGCGGAACCGTTGTCGTTCGTGGAGATAGCTGGCGGTGTCGGCCCACGACTCGGTGCGTACGCGAATCCAGAGGTCCTGGCCCGGTTGCAGGTGCGTGTCGACGATGGCATCGCCGAACTCAGAGGTCAACGCCTCGAGCAGGGCCTCGCGGGCCTCGTCGGTGACGACCGTTTCTTCGGTTGTGTCGGTATCAGCTTCCGAGGGCAAGGGGGTCCCCTTTCCACTTCTCGGCCATGTCTTCGTTCTGGATGAGCTCCTGCAAGAGCACGATGCCTTCGAGAAGTGCCTCTGGGCGTGGCGGACAGCCAGGAACATAGACGTCAACCGGAATGAGCTGATCGACGCCCTTGGTTACCGAATAGCTGTCCCAGTACGGTCCGCCGCAGTTGGCGCACGAACCCATGGAAATTACGTACTTGGGTTCCGGCATTTGCTCATAAAGCCGCCGGATGGACGGAGCCATCTTGTCAGTGACGGTTCCCGACACCACGACCAGGTCGGCCTGGCGAGGACTGGCCGGAAGGGGAATAACCCCCAGTCGCATGACGTCATACCGAGGTGACCCGAACGCTGCGCCCATCTCGATGGCGCAGCAGGCCAGGCCCCATTGGTAGACCCAGAGTGAATATTTCCGGCTCGTGTTCAAGAGCGCGGTGAGAGGCTTCGGCAGCTTGCCCGACTCAACCAGTCCCATGCTGTGCCTTTCTCTCGGTACGTCCGCTCACCTGCTGCATCCTGTTTCGCCTGTAGCCGTCTTCAGACCCAGCGCAGAACGCCCTTGCGCCAGGCATAGGCCAGACCAAGAGCGAGGATGAAGATAAAGATGACCATTTCGACCAAACCGAAGTAACCGTAGGCCTCCAGGCGGGTGGCCCAGGGGAAGATGAACACGGCCTCAACGTCGAACATGACGAAGAGCAGAGCGAAGATGTAATAGCGGATCTGACTTTGCGACCACCCGCTGCCGACAGGGTCGACACCACTCTCGTAGTTTTCGACCTTTTCAGGGGTCGGGCGATCAGGGCGAATGAAGCTGGCCAAGCCGATAAAGGTGAAGACGAGTAGGAACGCCACAGCACCGAAAAGGCCGACCAAGAGGTAGTCACGGAGGAAGTCCGACACGGCTCCGGATGCTACCCCTGTCTGGGCCCTTGACCAAAGCTCAGCGGTGCATAAGTTCGACCTTTCCCACCGTTTGCCAATGGCGTCGCAACCTTGGACGGTCAGTCAGCGGCCGTTATGTCCAGGCCGAACAACTCGCTGAAGCGGGCTGCGTACTCCGCATCGTCCTCGATAGCACCCAACGCAACCCATTCTTCGTCGGTGAATCGGGACCGATTCTGGGACAGCTCAACCCCGCCCCAACCACAGGTCCATCGCAATTTTGGCTCGCTGGTGGTGGCCGCTTCGTGGATGACGTCGGCCACCTCATGGGGCTGGCCGGGTGTCTGCAATCCCTTGGCGTAGAAGGCAAAAAGCCGTCGATAGTGAGCGTCGTAGGCTCCGCTGGCGTTCGGGGCTTCGGTGTTCTTGGCCATGATGGCCGTCCACACAATGCCCGGCTCGACGATGGCGACCCGGATACCGAAGGCTGCTAGCTCCTGCGCCATACCTTCGCTCAAACCTTCGACCGCCCACTTCGACACCACATAGGGCGACTGTCCGATGGCGGCAATCCGCCCCGCGATGGAGGAGATGTTCACGATGCAACCGGTGTTGCGCTCGCGCATTCCGGGAACGACGGCCTGGCTACATCGCACGATGCCGTTGACATTGACGTTGAAGACCTCGTCATACAGCTCGGGCGGGCACTCTTCCATGACCGCATTCCCACCGATTCCCGCATTGTTCACGAGAACATCGATCTGTCCGGCCTGATCCAGAATCTCGGCCATGGCGGAATTGACCGAGTCGGTGTCGGCGACGTCACACACGATGGGATGAACTTCGACCCCGGCCTCGGCGGCCATGGATGCCAGCTTCTCGCCTTTGTCGAGGCTCCGCATGGTTCCGTAGACGGTCCAGCCCTTGGCGGCCAGGTCGACGGCAGCAGCCCGGCCAATTCCCGAGTTGCTCCCGGTGACGACAGCGACAGTAGATGCGGAAGTTTCAGTCATTCCCGGAGGCTAGGGCAGTCGCCCTAGAACGTCACGGTGC
>CALHBU010000253.1 GCA_937930655.1 uncultured Acidimicrobiales bacterium
ACTCTCTCATAATCAGTCCACGCATACCGATGAAAATGGTATGAATCCAGGTCGCTACATCGCCTGGGGGAAGTGGGTCGCAGTGGTGGGCGTCCTTGTCGCCCTCATCGTCACACCACTTGAAATATCGGCGTCCCTGAACGGGGTGGCCGCCATGTCAGCCTGGGTCGCTGCCACCGTCGTACTGAAGAAGCGGGGGAACGTTCCTCCGAGCATTCGGGTCATCCACGTCGGAGTCGGGCTCATCGCCCTCGGCGGCATCATCCGGATCATCGAGGCATCGTTCGCTGGGCAACTGGTCTTTCCAGGGTTCGCTGACCTTGCGTACGGACCCGGCTACATCGTGGTTGCCTATGGCGCCATGGCGGCCGCCACCGCCCGCCGCGCCCTCTCCCGAGTCTCTGACTTCATCGACGCCGCCGTTATCAGCCTCACCATCATTGCTGTGACCTTCCTGGTCGCAGCCCCCTACCTAGCGGGGCCCGCGTCCCTGGCCGAACGGGGTGTCACCTCCGGCTTCGTCATCGCAGACTCCGTGCTTCTCGCCATGTCGGCGGTCATGATCCTCGGGCCAGGAACCCAAACCCGTGGCGCAGTCTGGCTGGGAATCGCAGGCTTTACGGGCGCGTTCTACGACCTCGGCACAGTGATCGGCCTCGCCCATTTGCCATTCCTGGCCGACGCCCTCCTCCGTGTGTCCAGTTTGTCCATCGTTGCCTACTACGCCGCCTGCCGATGTGTCGACTACGTCGACTTTCCCAAACCGGGCGCCCGCACCCAACGCCAACGATGGTGGCTGTACGCCCCCGCTCTCACCGTGCCCTTCTTCCTGGCCCCGACGAGCATGCTTGTCATACCCGGCACAATCGTTGTCCTCTCTGTCGCTCGGCTCGGCGTTGCGGCTATCCACACCGACCGAATCCGCCGGTTGCTCGAGATGCAATCAGACCTTGCCGTCGAACTCACTGACGCCGACAGCACAGAAGAGGTGTTGCAGGCCCTCTCCCAAGTGGCGACTGACCTCACCGGCCAGAAAGCAACGGCCCAACTCGGCCCCGCCGCGGACCTCGACAACGTGGTGATCACCGACATCGATCAAACGGTCTCCCTCGCCGTCAAGAACCAACTTGCCGATGCGGTATGGGTGGCCTGCGAGAACCTTGTCGCAGTCACTGCTCTCGCCGTCCGCAACGTCGATGCCCGCACCGCCCGAGTCGAAGCACGAATGCAGCGGAACTGGAAGACGCTGGCCGGCGGTTCGAGCGAAGCAGGGTTCATCATCAACCAGGCCGGAAACATCGTTACCGCTACCCCCAACGTCACCGACCTCATCGGAGAGGAGCCGGCCGGGAAAGCGCTGACCGAGGTCTTCAGCATCGAACTCACCGACCTGCTCAGCAGGAAGGCCGGATCGATCCAGTTTCAAGAAGAAGATCGCTGGTTTGAGGCCACCGCTCAGCCCGGGCCAAACGACACGACCGTTGTCAACGTCCAGGACGTGACCAAGACCATCGTTGCCGAACGAACTGACCCCGTGACGGGGCTCGCCAACCTTCGAGACCTCAACAACCAAGAACCCATCGAGCACTCCACCGTCGTGGTGTTCAGCCTGAACAGCCTCCATCGCCTCCTCGGAACCTACGGTCGGGACCGCGCCGACACCGTTCTACGAGAACTCGCCGGACGCCTTACTGAGACCTTCCGAGACAACATCGACCAGGTCTGGCGGGGTGGCGGCGACACATTCGTCGTCATCGCTGCCGGGTCCAGCCACACCCACGCCTGGATCGAAAGCCGAAGAGCAACCCTCGCCTCCCCCGTCCTCATCGATGAACAACTGGTTTCCCTTTCGGTGACAGCAACCGCGGCATCCATCGAGGAAGCCACACCCGTCGAAGAGGCCCTCCGACTCGCCGAACTAGCGCTGAGCGATAGCCGAACTGTTCAGGACACGACAACGATGTTCACCGACGAACTGCGGTCCGAATCAGACCGCCGGTTCAACATCGAGTCGGTCCTCATGTCGACCGAGAATCTTGCCGCCGCAGGATTCACCGTCAACTACCAACCGATTCTCAACTCACGAACCGGAGACGTGTCGTGTGTCGAAGCGCTTCTCCGCTGGACCCATCCCACCCTCGGACCGGTGTTCCCTGACGAGTTCATTGAAATAGCCGAACGCATCAGCCAAGTAGCGAAACTCGATGCCTTCGTTCTCAACACAGTGATCGCCGACCGACCTCGCATCGCATTGCTCGGCGAGGACGTCTCCACCCAGATCAACCTGTCACCCCTCGGTGTCACCACCGCCATCCTCCAAGACATCGCCTCGCTCGTGACCAGCAAGCTGGGCGACCAGCCAAAGCTCACCATCGAGATCACCGAGTCCTCGGTCGACGATGCCACGTTCCACGAACTGTCGGAGGCACTGAGAACGGTCCGGGACGCCGGAATCGGTGTATCTCTCGACGATTTCGGCACCGGCGCCAGCAACCTTGTCCGGCTCTCAACCATGCCGCTCTCCCAGGTGAAGCTCGCTGGTGAGTTCACCGACGCAGCACTACCCGATGTGACAGCCAGCGTCATCGAAGCCATTCATCAGCTCGGCTGCGAGTGCGTTGTGGAAAACGTCGAAACGACAGACCAGGCCAAGGCCATGACCTCGATGGGAGCCGACCTCCTTCAAGGCTGGTTCGTGTCCAAAGCCCTTCCGATCGACGAACTCCTCGCCGCCGACCTCAGCATCTGGAGCGAAGCCCGCCTCTGAGTCTCAGACTGAGCCCTTGTCGGTTCGCCGTCAGATTCACCAACGTCGTAGAGTGCTTTGTATGACGATGTCGGTGCTTGAAGCCCGAGAACTGTCAAGAACGACTGGCTTGGCCGGTCCGGACCCAAAGGGCTCGTTCATCCGGTTCGCCATGCTCACCGGCTTCTACATGATGTTCGCCAGCATTGGGCTTGCGTTCGCTTCCACCGAAATGTGGCTCGCCATATCCGTCATCAACGGTCTCATCCTGTTCGGTTTCGCTATCGGCGGCCACGAGGCAGTCCACGGAAGCGTTTCGTCGAGCCGGCCGCTCAACAACGCGGCCGGGATTCTGTGGATGGGGTTGCTACTGCTGCCGTTCGGCACCTACTCCCGGATGCATATCGAACATCATGGCTGGGTGAACACAGACAAAGACCCCGAGGGCAACTTCGTCTACAAAAGCATCCCGTCCTTTTTCTTCCTGTCGGTTTTCTTCGGAGCCAGCTTCATTCTGGTCGTCTGGTTTCACACCATCACCGCCGCCATCGGCCGCAGCCCCTATGTACGTACGGCAGGGCAGCAGCGCCGAATCACCAGACAAGGGGCGATGTCCTTCGTGGTCGTCGGGGCGCTCGTGGCCTCAGCCGTGTTGTTCCCCCCGATGCGTTGGTTGTGGTTCGCGCCAATGCTCGTCGGGGTCTTCTGGTGGGCACCTCTCATCCTTACTCCCGAGCACTATGCACTGGGACCTGGCGACCCGGCGGCAACCTCACGCACGACAAAGTCCAACCGGATCATCCGCGCCGTCCTGTGGAACGTCGACTTCCACACCGCCCACCACCTCGCCCCTGCGGTGCCGGCCCGCCACCTTCCCGCATTCAATGACATGCTCGAGGCCAACAACACGGTTCCCGAGACCACCTCGGGCTACCTCCGCTTTCAGCTCGACATCTTGAAGGCTCTTCTTCACCGTGACCCGATGCTGATCCCCGAGTCAGACGGCGCAACTGCGTGACCCTGTGCCAGGCTTGATCGATGGACACCCTCGTGACAACCGACTGGCTGGGCTCCGAACTCGGCGCCGATGACCTGATAGTGCTGGACTGCACCATCTTTCTCACGATGGGCGACAACGGGTACGTCTCGGAGAGCGGCCTCGAAAACTTCGAAACCGGACACATCCCGGGGGCCCGGTTCGCCGACCTGAACGAAGCCCTTGTCGATACGACCACCAAGCTTCGCTACTCGGTACCAACCCCGGAGTACTTCGGGGCCGCCATGGAACAGCTCGGGGTTCAGGACACCACTCGTGTTGTTCTCTATGACGACAACAATTCGATGTGGGCGGCCAGGGTCTGGTTCATGCTCCGCTGGATTGGCTTCGACAATGCTGCCCTCCTCGACGGCGGCTTAAAGGCCTGGAGGGCCGAGGGACGCTCTGTCGAGAGTGGCCCTGCGATGCAATCGCCGGCACCCTCCGGATCACTGTCACTCAACCCTCGGCCACGAATGATCGCCGACAAAGCCGAGGTGCTGGCCTCGATCGAGGACGGCGCCACCTGCCTCATCGATTCGCTCCCACCAGCGGTCTTCAGCGGCAAGGTCCAGCCCTACGCCAGGCCCGGCCATATTCCTGGAGCTATCAACATCGCCGCTACCGCCATGGTCGACGCCGGCAGCGGCCGCTTCCGGCCCGAAGCCGAGATCCGAGCCATGCTGCCCGATCGTCCGGAGGCCAGAACGGTCGCCTATTGAGGCGGCGGCATCGCGGCGTCGGTCGACGCCTTCTGGATGATCCGTCTCGGTTTCAGCGACGTGGCCATCTATACCAACAGCCTTCAGGAATGGTCTGCCGACCCGGACGCACCGATGACCGTCGAGGTCTGACCCTCGGGACTGCAGCTCCGCCGTTTCTTCGGCGTTACGCCGAAACACCAACCGGATGCTCCATATTGGGGGCCGCAGCCTGGAAACCGTCGAGCAACTCGGCCGCGGCGCTGGCGGTGATCTTCAACGTGGTAACCAGGTCGGCCAAAAGGCCTTCATCGGTCAAATCCATCACTGAACCAATAGTGGCAACCTCAGCAGCCCGGATGTTCACTGCTGCATCATCGCCAAGACCGCGCATCTTTCGGAGACAGCAGGCGATTTCATAGAGCTTGGTGAAGTTGGTCTGTTCGGGTCCGACAGCGACCTCGCTCGACCCAACTTGTAGAACCCCGTCAACCACCGCGGCCCGAGCTGGGAGGCGAGGAAGAAGGCCTTCGGCCCGATCGAGGTCGCAACCATAGAAACAGCAGAGGCGCTCCAGCTCCTCAGCATCAGGTGCAACCGCGCCGAGTTCGATTCGACGGAGACGTTGGCGATCGATACTGCAAAGCAGCGAAACCCGGGCCAGCTCGATACCGGCGTCACGCCGAGCGTCACGAAGCACGCTGCTGACGAACGTAACGGTTCGAGCATCCGAGCTAGTCGGAGTCGCCTCGCTGTCCGGTGGCTTGGTAGTCATTCGTCGCCCTTTGCATCAGACCCAGCGATGGAACTTTGCAGCAGGCAAGACCCGCCGTCTCTACCATCTTCGGCCTCACGTGCGACATGATAAGAGCTACTTGTTGAACCGGCCGTTCGACCCAGGTCGAACGGCCCAGAAACTCAGCCCAACAAGCCTCTGACCAGGAACTCAACCCGCCGGTTGGCCTGACGGCCCTCGGGTGTCTCATTGGTGTCGACAGGCTCCGTCTCGCCTCGTCCTTCGATGGTCAGCCGCTCGATAGCGATGCCACGGTCCCGGATCCGCTCGGCAGTGGCCCGAGCACGCTCGCTCGACAAGCGAAGGTTCTCGGCCTCGTCACCAACGTCGTCGGTGTGACCAATGATGGTCAGCGTCACGTTGGGTTGCGACGTCATGAGCTCGACGGCCAGATCGATGAGCGGCGCATACTGCTCGGCCACATCGGCTCGACCGGTACCGAACTGCACCGTTTCGGCCACCGTCAGTTGGACCGGCGCCTGGGCGTCGTAGATGGCGTCGTCGCTGATCTCGAAGTTGTTGATGACCCGATTCTCGCCGAGAGCTCCTTGAGCCGCCTCCTCAATGGCATCGGAAACGCTTTCGTTGGGCACGGACCCTTCCAGGTACATCGTGTCGCCATCGATGACGTATCGCTGCGTCGGCTCGCCACCGTTGGCCGCAGCGAACACTGCAACCTCGGGTTCTGACAGCAAGCTGGCCAGGTAGGGGAAGCTGAAGTAGCCGATGGCACCGACGACGCACATGGCTAGACAGCCGGTGAGCACCCTGCCGCCCTTGGAGTCTTCGTCCTTCTGATCGTTCTTGCTCTTCTTGTCCTTCTTGTCCTTCTTGTCCTTCTTGTCCTTCTTGCTCGAAGGCGTCGCCTCGACGAGCGGCGTAATCACGATGGGCTCGAACGCCTCGAACGTCTCGGGCTGCGCTGTCCCCGCGGCAGCAACCTGCGGTTCTTCGGGGTCGGTCTTCTTGACGTCAGTCTTCTTGACGTCAGTCTTCTTAGCGTCCTGCTTCTTAGCGTCCTGCTTCTTGGCGTCGGTCTTGCGGTCCCGCTTCTTCTTGTCTCGCTTCTTCTTGGCCGTGACCCCAGAGTTGTCGGCGTTCGCTGCTGGCGTGCCGCTCAATGGCAGCACAGTCGGGTCGTCCGAGACCTTCTCAACAACCCAGCCTTCGACCATGGTCATCGTCCACCCCCCGACAGTCCGAGCGCATCGCGGATCTCGAACGCCGCATCCAAAGCAAAGGTGCTCGAAACACCGGTAGGCGTGAGGTCTCGGGCCGACCAGCCTTCGGCCGTATTGGTCAGTGAGCCAGCCGTCGGTCCGACTTCAAGCAGGAGGCTGCAGCCAACGGGGACTACTTGACCCTCGTCGACCAAGACGATGGTGCCAGTTGCTGGAACCTCGGCCGGAACTTCTTCCTCGTCAATCACGGTGACCGAAAGATGGGAGTTGACGTGCCCGTCATTGTGCGGGAGCGACTGAACCCAGGGCCATTCATCAGCACTTCCTCGAGCATGAAGGGTGATGCCAAGAGCGCTGGGAAGCGCCTGTGCTGCCACCCCAAGAGCGATCCAAGCGGCAACAGGACGAGCAGCGTTTCGGTTTCCGATTACTGCCACCGAGTTGGTCAGAAGATCAATATCAAGTGGAACCGATGGCAAGGTCGAGATCGCCGCCAATTGGTACTGGGTGGCCTCATTCAGAGGCGAGAGATCCCCGGGAAGGGCGTAAGGAAGATCGCCAACGGCGACCGCAACTTTTCCAAACCGTGCGCTTTCAGGACCAGCCGCCACCAGGCCAGGAGTGCCATTCAGAGGCCGTGTGCTCAGGACATGGGGTCCGAACATATCGTCTCGACGGCGAGCCACCGAAGCGTCACGGGTTTGCATCGCCCACCGCACAATCGCCTCGTCGACACCGCTGCCACCGACTGGTGTCGGCATGGGTTCGATCACATCGGCAGACGGCTCGTCGGCCCGTCGCCGCACAATCTGAGTAGAGGAATCGAGCATGAAACGGGCCACACCAGCATCGATGATCTGTCCGATCGCAACCGCTCGGGGTGCCGTCAGACGGTCACCATTGAGGCTTATCGAGCCATCAGCTGGTGGGTGGAGGGTGACGATTCCCGTTGCGTCGACCGTGAGTCCGAAGCGGGGCGTTTGGGGCGAACCGGTCTCGAGAACCGGCGAACCGGGACGTTGACCAAAGCGGTACGAGCCGACATCGAGAGAGAATGCGCCGCCGGCCTGACAACCAGCGACCTGCTTGAGCGACATTGCAGCCCGAACAACGGGCTGGGCTGGCGCGGCAGCGCCTTCTTCAGAAAGCAGGGCGTCGAAGTCGAGGCCGCCTAGGCGTTCGTGGAGGGGTTGTGCATTGGTTGCTGGTTCGGGTGACATGGGCGATCAAACACACCATCGGTGCCAGAGGTACCCGACATAAGCAACTTGTC
>CALHBU010000254.1 GCA_937930655.1 uncultured Acidimicrobiales bacterium
AAACGACCGGATCATGGCCGCTGGTGTCCGAGACGCCAATCCCAGAACATCCCCAAAGGTGTGCTGACTCCCGAAGATCACATCGTGACCAACTCGCTCCCTGTAGTCTTCGGCGTTGCTGCCCATGACTTGCCAACGTCCGGTGATACCCGGCTTGACCGAGAAGGCAACCGAGGCGAAGGCCCCGTATCGACGGATCTCCGAAGGCACGACAGGGCGAGGGCCCACCACGCTCATGTGGCCCCGAAGAACGCAAAGGAACTGAGGCAATTCGTCTAGTCGGGATTTTCGAAGAAAGCCTCCGGTTCTGGTGATCCTTGGATCACCACGGAGCTTGCGATGGGTGGCGAACTCTGCGGTCAGGGTCTCATCGCCTCCGATCAGATCGTCTATCGATGCTTCGGCGTCCACGCTCATCGTGCGAACCTTGAGGATCTCGAACGGTTCACCGAACCGGCCGATTCGCCGTTGTCGAAAAAGGACGGGCCGACCGTCATCGAGCAGGACAGCCAGTCCTACCGCCAGAAACACCGGTGAGGTGAGCACCACTACCGTCCCCGCCGTAATGACATCGAAGGCCCGGACCAGCGCCGCGGGCGGATGGCGCCGGTCTCGCAGAGCCAGTTCCAGCAACCCATCATCGGGCCTCGGGGCTGGCGGGGCCTCATCAAAGGAGGGACCCGCCATCGTCAGCTGCTCGTCCGGCGGTGGCCCGCCGCCTCGCCTTCTACTCATTATCGCCACGCCCTGCCTACCCTTTTGAGCTCAAAGCAGCTCATCCGCCTCTGACCAGAAACGAGTCTTCGTTCCCGTTGCTTGGCGAGGCTACGCCGCCCGCGAACGGTCAGACAATCCACTAGTGAAGGTTGCTCACTCAGAGTGGCAATCGGGCTCCGACCAGGACTTTTGTGACCCACTCTGCGATTTAGGATATGGGAAAACTTGCTCGGTTGCCGGACCAGATCAGCTGCTACATCTAGGGGTGGCGAATACGGAGATTAAGCGCGATGGCGGGCGAATCAGACATGCAAGAAGCAGTGTCAACCCACGTTTCGACGCGCCGTCCCGGAAGCGATCACCCTGCGCTCATCCGCCTTCACCCCGAGGATCAACTGCTTCTTCGAGGACATAGTGATTCGCACCTCGAGTCACTCGGGTTACCCCCTCGCGATCTTGCCATTGGTCGGCTCTCTGCCTACATCCAGCTAACGCACCTTCTCCACGTGCAGGCCGATCAGGTCCAGTGCTCGCCGCTTGGGCCCGAGTGGTCGAGAGATCTCGATCTTTGGATAGCCGACGAGCCTCACCTCTTGAGCAAGGCCGGTTGGCTGCCGATCGACGCCTTTCTGGGAGCGCTTGGTAGCCCGGGTCGAGGTCGTTGGGCGATCAGAGCAGACGGTCGAATTCTTGGCCAAGCCGATTTTGCGGCAGAGCTAAAGCCTGCTGTCCCCAGCAGCCCCGCGCAGCTTGCGGCCAAGGCCGAATCGAGGGCTCGGGATCGAGGGCGTATCGAACTGCGGGAGGTTCTCGAGTTGCGACATCTGGCCCGCAATGGCCATCGATCTCCGACGTCGGAGATCGCTACCGCCGCAGCTCGACTTGAGGCACAACTTGCCGGAAACCGTGCCGTCAAACTGGAGTTGAGTCAGTCGACGGCAGATGAAGCCATTGCTCGAACTGGACCATCTCATAAAGAAGAAGGTGTTCGCCGACGCCTCGGAGCAGTGAGACGATGGTTCCGGCCCAGGCCAGTGGTGGCGTTGAGCGGCGTCGATGGTGCCGGGAAGTCGAGCCTCACCGCAGCGCTTCTGCAAGACTTCGAACGACTGGGCATCCGGCCAGAAGTGATTTGGGCTCGACCCGGCATGCGCATGGACTGGATCGAGCCGCTACTCGGCAAACGATCGAAGCAAGCAACTCCAACTGTCGCCAAGGTGGCATCAGGCCAGGAGTTCGATGCTCGGAGTCGACGCGGCTTCATCGGGTGGAGCTGGACCATGTTGGTGACCGGTACTTTCCTGACTCACCTCTGGTGGAGCCATATTCGTCACAGCGGCCTGAAAATCTACGATCGTCATCTCGACGATGCCATCGTCACGCTCGATTTTGTGTACGCAGGCGTTGATCTCCGTCTACCGAGGGCACTGATCTCACGGCTCATGCCTCGACCGTCCGTCACGTTCTACTTGGACGTCGATGCCGAAACCGCTGTTGCCCGAAAGCCCGGAGACACATTCGGCCATCATGCAGTCGAGTCGCAGCTTCGCCGCTACGCCGCTCGCCTGGAGGCCAGGAAAGACGTGGTAGTACTCGACGCGACCAGAGACCCCCGTGACATTGCCAACGATGCCTTCGCTCGAATCCTGGCGGAGATCGAGTGAGTCCCGCCGTTTGGATAATCGTCTTCCCGACTGTTGTGGCCGGGGCGCTCTGGACTTGGACCCTCAGTGCTCGGTATCAGGGAGCGATGCTGCTGGCTCTCTATAGCTTCACGGTTCCGTGGGGCAACCTTGTCACCCTGCCGGCGCCAGGAGCACTGGAATCACCTTCAACCGTCTTCGGGCTACTGACAATTCTGGTGATCGGTCTTGAATTGCTTCGACCGGGCGCCCCGGCAGCTGCTGCACCGTCGATCTTGGCTCCATTCGCCCTTCTCGCCGGCTTGATAGTTCTGACGGTGATGTGGAGCGCCGACCCAACTGAGAGCATAAACGAGACCGGCATTCTTCTCGCGACCATCAGTGTCTTTTTCGTGGTCTGCGGCCGGCAGTTCACCACACTCGACCTGAGACAATTCGAAGTCGCAACTGTGCTCGGTGGTGCCTCAGTCTCGTTCGTAGCGGCCGGACTTTCTCTGGCCGGTCGTCTGCCGACAGGGAAGTCAGGTTTGCCGCGATTCGAGACTGTTGGGGACGACGCCAACGCCACGGCGGCCAGTTTGATCTTGCCCTTCGCCATTGGGTTCGGCCGAGCGATCGACCACTCTCTCAGCCGCCGCCAACGGACACTCTGGGGAATCGGCTCAGGCCTGAGCATCTTCGGGGTCTATCTCACCGTGTCTCGCGGGGCTCTCATCGCAGCAAGCGTGGGGGCGGTCGTCGTCTTGGCTAGCAACGGCCGCCTGCGGGCGATCGTGGCGTTGGCCACCGGTTCGACAGCTGTTCTCTCGGTCCTGTTGATCTCGTCATCGGGCCTGGTTGGTAACCATCTTCTGAACACCAGTTCCACCGGACGAACCCAGATCTGGTCTCTGGGGGCATCGATTTGTTCCAGGGAATGTCTGACAGGGTCGGGCTTCGGGACCTTTCCCGGTCTCTACCGTCAGGAGTTCATCGCGACTCCTTCCGCATCGGGTTACCAGGTAGCGGAGTTCAAAGCCCATAACGTCCCGCTTCAGCTCGCTGTGGAGACCGGCGTCGTTGGACTGCTGCTGCTCTTGCTGGGCTTCGGACTGCTCCTCCGCATGTGCTGGCAGGTGCCATTCCCGAACCGGGCCGGAGCACTCGCCGCCACCACCGCCCTGATCGTTACCAGCAACCTCATCACCAATTTCACCTTCAAGTACTACTGGCTGGTTCCGGTCTATGCCGTTGTTTGCGCCTCGGCTAGCAGAACGATTCGTTCCCCTGGATGGCAACCGCCAGCACAACACCGATCTCGACTCGAGGCATCTCTATGAACGACATTCGACTCAACCCAGCAAGCCTCCTTGCACTCTTGCTTCGCCGGGTTCCGCTCATTCTTTCGTGTGCCGCCATTGGTGCAGCTGCGGGAGTTGTTCTCTCCGGCTTTGGCAGCAGCCAGCCAGCGGAGTACGAGTCCAGATCCCTTGTGGTGGCCAGCTCGTGGGAGCTACGCATCGAAGGCTTGCCCCGGATGGTGGAGACCATTGTTGAGACCACCGGCTTCCGTCAGGAAATACGGCGAGCGGACGACACTGCGTTCGCCCGCTCTGCCGATTTTGACCGATTCATCCAGATCGTTCCCGTACAAGACACCGTGGCCGTCTGGCTACGGGCGAGAGGGGAGTCGCCCGAGATGGCGCAACGTCGGGCTGAGGTGGCCAGCGGCGTCCTGGCCGCTGAACTCAATCAACTGGGGACCGACATCGGAGTGTTCGTTGTTCAGGACGAAGCCAACTTGCCCCACAGCCCATTGCGAGAAGGGTTCTCGCTACCTGTCATGTTCATTCTTGGTGGCTTCGGAGGCTTGCTCCTGGGTACAGGCCTTGCGGTCGCTTGGCCAGTGGCCGGAGGTTGGGCCGGATCAGAAGCCAGTTTGCCTCCTGTTCCAAGGGGTCAGATCAGTTCCTCGGCCCGCATCCAGCCCCTCCCCGACCCGGGCGACATCGATCTTGGGACGTGGGGGCGGGGGAAGGTTTCGAATGATAAAAAGGACAAGAGTGTTCGACAACGGTCGACCTATCCGCCGCCACGCCATCAATCGATCTAGGGATCAGCGTACGGTTTTGACAAGGTCGGACATCCGGGGCCCTAGCGAGCTGGTTCGAAGCCGAGCGTAGAGCGGCACCGATTTCACTCGCAGCGCCATCTTTCCATTGCCGGGGTAAACCCCGACGCGAGGAACAGCCCATTGCCCACCGACATCCTTCGTCTCGGGAAGGGCGTGAGCCCACTGGTATCCAGCCCTCTCCGCTGCTCGGCGCACGCCGGCGTTGTGGCGCCCCCGGGGGTAGGCCAGGTGGCTGATGGGACCACCGGTTACATCCTCCAGAATGTCACGGCTCGCGACGAGATCGTCGTAAACCTCGGCCTCGGTGAGTGTGGTGAGATCATGGTGCCAACGAGAGTGACTCCCAATCGTCATTCCCTCGGCCGCCAGACGTTGCACCTCTGTTCTCGTCATTGTCTGGAGCGTGCCCGGCTCGGTGCCGTCAACCCAGTCGACCGCCTTCTCCCCCACCATCGTCTCAGCGACGATGAACACTGTCGCCGGAAGGCCGAACTGGCGCAAGATTGGCCACGCGTAGGCGCCGACTCCGACGAACCCGTCATCAAAGGTTATGCAGCTCGTTCGTCGCGGGAGCCGGCCTTTGCTCGCAACGATCGGTGCAGCCTCATCCAAGGACAACACACGCCGGTTCGAGAGCCATTCACATTGCTGACGGAAGTTTGCCGGCGTCACTGACAGCGTGGACTGCCAGGTTGGGTCGACTTCGTGATAACAGAGGATGGACATTAGGTCTCCGCTCGGAGGGGTTGGCTAGAAGACAGACCGGCATAAACATCGTCGAGCTGGCGGTGTGTCCGCCGAAGATCATGCTCGAGTTCGGCAGCTAGACGGGCTTGTCGGCCGCGCCGCTTCCGCTCGTTGCTGTCTTGAAGAACTGTTTCGAGGACATCGCCGAGTTGGTCAGGGCAGCGCGGAGACACGATCCAGCCCGCGTCTCCAACCATGCTCGCAATGTCACCGACATCACTGCCGACAACAGCCAGCCCGGAGGCCATCGCCTCGAGGACCGAGAGTGGTGTTGCCTCCCACCAGCTCGGCAGACAAAAGACATCGGCGGTTCGATAGAGATCTGGCATCTCGGAGGGATCGACGGGTCCCAACTGCTCGGCACTCGTCGTCATGGCTGCCTCTACCTTCTCCCGATCAGCGTCGCCTTCATCGGGCACTCCTCCCACCAACAGCACGCGATGCTCGACACCTCGGGTCTCCAACATCGCAGAAGCGCGAAGCAGGTCGAGC
>CALHBU010000255.1 GCA_937930655.1 uncultured Acidimicrobiales bacterium
CGTTCTGGTCGCGAATGGTGACCCAATCGGAGGTGAACCGGATGATGGCTCCGACATGGCCGCGGGACCGATGGCGCACCATCAGTCCACGATTGCCAGGTATTTTCGGCCAATCGGGCTTCCGTCGGCGTGGGCCGTTGACGTCCAGCGGCTCGCTGAGGATGCCTCCCATGGGCCAAGACTAGTGCTGGTCGAGCGGAGGTCCGGGGACACCGAACGACCGGTTAAAGGCTTGCGCCAGATAGCTATACCCGAGGTCGTTGGGGTGAAAGCGATCCTCGGCCAGACGCTCCCCGGGCCCCGGTTCGTTCCATGGGTTCAGTGTTGGAAGGCCGAGGTCTCGGGCTGCTCCCCGGAGTGCTCGGTTGGCCAACTTCGCCCGGTCTGACGTTCCGGCCACCGACGCCACGTGGGTGCCAGCGGGAAGTAGACCGACCAGTTGTTTGAGTCGCTCACGTAGATCGCCTGTGCGCTCCCAGAACACGTCGTTGCTACCGAGACACATAGAGACCAGTGGCGGCTCCGCTGCTTGACTGACGAGGTCGGTGAGGAGCGGGACCTGCCGTTCGAGGCCGTCGTCGACCCTTGCTCCCGACATGGCCAGGTTGATGACCCGCCACGCTGGGTCGTTGGCTCGCAACGCCTGGCGTACTCGGCCCACGTAGCCTCGTTCGGGACTCGAGGCCCCGATGCCGATGGAGGTCGAGTCGCCGAGCACGATCCACAGCGGGCCGTCGGAGACGAGCGCCTCCTGATTTTGGGTCGACCACCACTCGGTGTACGGGGCTATCTGTTTCGTGATCCTACGAACGCCCGGCGCTACCAGCCCGAGCGCCCGAAGTCCGAGGCCCGGACGGTTGACAACCAGATCGGGAAGCCGTTGCTCCGATGGCGGTGACGACACGGGTGCGACGCTATCGGCCGTACCCTCTCGGTGTGATCCTGTTCGACGCCATCTCGATCTCGATGAGTCGACCCGATCGGCCACTCTTCTCCGACATCTCGCTCACCATGTCGACCGGCGACAGGATGGGGCTTGTTGGCATCAACGGCACGGGAAAGTCCACCCTGCTCCGGGTCCTGGCCGGCCGCCAGGATCCCGAGGGTGGTGAGCTTCGACCGGGCCGAGATGTTCGGGTCTCGATGCTCGACCAGGATGCCCCGTTGCCATCAGGCAAGGTGCTTGATGCCGTCGTGGCTTCGGCGACCGGCCGGGCCGAGACGTGGGAAGCCGAGGCGGCGCTTACTCGACTTGGTCTTGGCGACTTCTTCGACCGAGACACCGCCGAGCTGAGCGGGGGCGAGGCCAAGCGGGTTGGGCTGGCGCGGGCCCTGGTGGCCCCCAGTGATCTTCTCATCCTCGACGAGCCAACCAACCATCTTGACCTCGACGGCATCCTGTGGCTCGAACAGCACCTCGCCGACTACCGGGGTGGGTTGCTGCTCGTTACCCACGATCGTCATGTGCTCGACCGGGTCGTGAACCGGATGCTGGAGCTTGATCGAGGCTCGGCCCATATCCACGACGGCAACTACGACAGCTACCTTCTCGCCGTTTCGGAGCGGGCTGAGGCCGCAGCGTCGGCCGATGCCATTCGCCGCAACCTGGCCAAGAGTGAACTGGCGTGGTTGCGTCGTGGGGCCAAGGCCCGCTCGTCGAAGCCGAAGTATCGAGTTGAGGCAGCCAAAGCGCTCATTGCCGAGAAGAGCGAGGGGCCGGCTCGGCCAGCCGAGCTCCATTTGGAGTTTCCGACGCCGCGGCTCGGCGATGTTGTCATCGAGCTTGATGGTCTTGGCGCTACCACCCCCGACGGTCGACAGCTTTTCGCCGAGGTAGAGCTGAAGCTCGATCCTCGGGAACGGCTGGGCATCGTTGGTCCAAACGGGGCAGGTAAGTCGACGCTGCTCAACCTGATGGCTCGACGGGTCGAGCCGAAGGTCGGAGACGTCAATTGGGGGACCACTGTTTCGCTCGGCTATTTCAGCCAGACGGGCGAGGAGCTCGACCCTCAGCTCCGGGCCAGGCAGGTGGTGGCCGGACCAAATCGCGAACCGGATTGGACCGACGCTCGACTGCTCGAGTCGTTCTGGTTCGACAAGGACAGCCAGTGGGCCGAGGTTGGCACCCTGTCCGGTGGCGAGCGACGGCGCCTGCAATTGCTGCAAGTTTTGGCCTCGAAGCCGAACGTTCTCCTTCTCGATGAGCCAACCAACGATCTCGATCTGGAGACGCTCCGGTCCTTGGAGGACTTTCTCGAGGACTGGCCGGGCGCGGTCGTGGTGGTAAGCCACGATCGGGCCTTTCTGGAGCGCGTCGTTGCCGACGCTCTGATCATCGACGCTGGTCGAGCCTTTCGATACCCCGGCGGCTACAACGCGTGGGATGAGGCCCGCAAGGCAGGGGACAAGCCGGCCGGGTCGGTCAAACAGACGTCGGCAACCACCAAGCCGAAATCAGCCAAGAAGCCATCAAAGCAATCATCAGGTCGATCGTCGAGCACTCTTGGGCATCTCATCAGGGCGGCCGAGAAGAAGATCGCCAAGCTGGAAAAGAAGAAGACTGAGCTGACCGATGGCATGGCTGCGGCCGGGTCCGATCACGAGACGTTGTCGGCTCTCGGAGCCGAGCTGGCAGAGGTTGAAGTCGGGTTGGCGGCGCTCGAAGAGGAATGGCTAGAGCTCTCCGAAGAGCGAGAAGGTTGATCGAGATCCGTTCACTCCGATTGGCCCGACGCCGGATCTGAGCTATTCATCTCGCTACTGGCAGGTCGCCGGAACACAAGCCAATCGGGAGTTGAGATGGCAGATCGAGTCGCACTGGTCACTGGTGGCGGACGCGGAATCGGGCGAGGGATCTCCCTCGGCTTGGCCGAAGATGGCATGGACGTGGCACTGACCTACCGCCGAGACGCCGACTCGGCCAACGAAACGGTGGCCGCCATCGAGGCCATGGGTCGGCAGGCCGTCGCCATTCAGGGAGATGTTTCGGTTCCCGATGACAATGTTCGCAACGTCAACGAGACGATCGAGCGATTCGGGGCCTTCCAGGTTCTGGTAAGCAACGGAGGCATCGCTAGTCGTGGGCGGCAGGTGGTCGACACCGAGGCCGACGAGCTGCAGCGGGTGATGGCTACCCACGCCCTCGGCCCCCATCACCTTTTCTCGGTCGCAGTTCCTCACCTTCGAACCCATGAGCGAGCCGACATCGTTGCCATCTCGTCGGTGGCCACCCTGAATCACGGAGCCAACGGTGCGCCGTACAGCATGGGCAAGGCAGCGCTTGAGTCGCTGGCTCTGACCCTGGCCAAGGAGGAACGCGATAACGGCATTCGAGTGAACATCGTGGCCCCCGGACTGGTCGATACCGATATGGGCCAGCGGCTGGTCAAAGGGGCGGCCGGTATCGACGACATCCGGTCGCTCGACGAAGCGATGCCGTTCGGCCGAGTGTGTCAACCGGCCGACATCGCCAACGCCGTCCGTTTCTTTGCCTCCGATCTCGCCGGTTATGTCACTGGCGAGAAGCTGAACGTGTGGGGCGGAGGCCAGGCATGGCGATGAACCCAGACATGGCAACGACCAGCGACGGCGCCGAACTTTCTCGGCTGCGAAGTCTTACGGGCATCAAGTGGAGCCGCGATCCTGGCGACCATCTCCTGGCGGCCTGGGTGGCCGACATGGATCTCGCACCCGCCCCGGTCGCCGTCGAGGCGGTGCAGGCGTTGGTCGATCGCAGAGACTTTGGCTACAACCGCCATGCGTCGGCGCAGTTGCCGGCCGCGTTCTCCGACTGGCAGCACGAAAACCACGGTTGGAAGCCCGACGAAGAGGACCTATTGCCCTTCAGCGATGTCCTCCACGCCATCGACATGGCGCTGTGGATGCACACCAAACCGGGCGACGGCATCGTGTTGTTCACCCCCATCTATCCGCCGTTCATCAGGGCCGTCGAACATGGCGACCGTCGGCTCATCGACTGTCCGCTCGACCCCGACGGCTGGCGGCTCAATCGGAGCACCCTCGAGGCCTGCATCGACCACACCACCACCGCCATCTTGATGTGCAATCCCCACAATCCGACTGGCCGAGCCTTCGACCGGGAAGAACTCACCGCGGTGGCCGAAGTCGCCGAGGCCAACGACCTGCTGGTGATCAGCGACGAGATCTGGGGCGACCTCACCCATCCCGGGGCGACCCACATTCCTTTCCCGACCATCAGCGCAGCCGCTGATGCCCGGTCGCTCACCATCTCTGCGGCTAGCAAAGCGTTCAATCTGGCCGGTCTCCGCTCGGCCATGGCCTACGTCGGCCACAAGGACCTGGCTGCCCAGTTCGAGGCCCTCCCGTCGCACGCTCGCGGCGGTCTGAGCACTCCGGGCGCTGAGTCGGCCCTGGCCTGCTGGACCAGGGGCGGTCCGTGGTTGGACGAGATACGAACCCATCTCACGGCCCAACGCGACCACTTGGCCGGGCGACTGGCCGCCGACCTGCCCCAGGTTGGCTTTCAGCTGCCCGAGGCCACCTACCTCATGTGGCTCGACCTCAACCAGACCGGTCTCGGCCCTGATCCGGCAACCGTTATCAAGGAGAAGGCCGGCGTTGTATTGTCGCCTGGGGAGGACTTCGGACATCGAGGCGACGGCTGGGTAAGGCTGAACGTTGCAACGTCCCGGGACATTCTCGACCAGATCCTGGACCGGCTCGTGAAGCTATTGGCCAGCTAGATTTCGCCAATGCGCGTACACGTAACCCAACGGGGCTCCGGCTCTCCTCTTGTCTTCCTTCACGGCATCGGCTCGTCGTCGGAGACCTGGGCCAAGGGAATGTCGCTTCTTGAGAACCGCTACACGGTGGCGGCCATCGATCTCATGGGGCACGGTGGCAGCCCGGTCCCCGACGATCCAGCCGAGTACACGAGAGATCGAGCACTCGAGGACATCGATGAGCTGCTGGCCACGTTCGACGAGCCGGCGGTGCTGGTCGGTCACTCACTCGGTGGGTATCTGGCCATGGCTCATGCCGCCACCAGGGAAGGGGTGGCGAAGGGAATCGTGGTGCTCAATACGGGCCCCGGATTCAAGAACCCCGAGAAGCGGGAGGCGTGGAACGAACGCTCACGCCGCAACGCTCACCGTTTCGGTGTGGTGCCGCAGGCGGCCGAACTCAATCTCCAAGAAGATGGCGTTGTCATGGAACGGGCCGGTGAGCTGTCGACCCCGACGCTCTTCCTGGCCGGCGACGCTGACCGGCCGGAGTACGCCGGAGCCGGTCAATACCTCGAGGGAAAGATGCCGAACTGCCGGTTCGTCCTGATCAAGGGTGGCGAGCACGCCATGCAGGAAGATACGCATGCCGAGCAGATCGCCGATCTGGTCGATCAGTTCGCCCAATCTCTCTAGCGGAGCCGGTCGTCGGCGCCGTCGAGGCCAGCACTGGCTGCCGACTTGCGAAGTAGATCGAGGGTGGCATCGTCGACCGGGATGCCGTCGGACCTGTTTGACCGGCTGCGCTTTTCCGGGTCGCCCGGCATGAGTACCTCGTTGAACCCCTCACGAAGTTCAGACGATCGGACGTACTCCAGGTAGGCCTCCGCCTCGGCAACGAATCCGTCGATCGAGCCGGTGGCTGCGGGGTCGATGATGATGGACAGCATGTTGTTGATGATGCGGCCGGCTACCCGCTTATTGCCCGGTTGCATGGTGGTGCCGCCGATAAGGGCGGCGCCGACCAGCTCAGCCATGATCGCCAGCCCTGAACCCTTGTGATCGCCGAAGGCCAGAAGGGCCGACGTTCGGGGTTGCGTGAGGAGGCCGGACGGGTCGGTGGTGACCTTGCCCGAGGCATCGATCATGGAGTTGTCGGGGACCGGTCGCCCTTCTTCGTGGGCCACCCGAGCCTTACCGCCAGCGATGACGCTGGTGGCCATATCGAGCATGGCCAACGGCCGGTTGCCGTCGCCATCGGGTCGACCGGGCACCGCGATGCAGACCGGGTTGGTGATGAACCGGGCCTCTCGGCCGCCGTAGGGGGCCACCATCGGGCCATGCCCCGTCACATTCACGAAGTGAAGTGAGGCCATGCCAGCGGCGGCGCACTGCTCGCCCCAGTGTCCGATTCGACCGATGTGAAAACTGTTGCGAAGACCGGTGATGGCCACGCCGTGTTCCTTGGCTCGCTCGATCCCCAGCTGCATGGTCTCGAATCCGTTGACCTGGCCAAAGGCCTGCTTGCCGTCGAGCACCAAGAGGGCGCCGCTGTCCTGCACCACTTCGGCGTGCCCGTTGATCTTCAACTGGTCGGCCTTGGCCCCGCCGACGTAGGCCGGGACCATGCCGACACCGTGGGAGTCGTGACCGGCCAGATTGGCCCCGACCAGTTGGTCAGCCACCAGGGTCTGCTCGGTTTCGGAGCTGCCGAGGGCAGCGCAGGTGTCTCGAACGAATGTGTGAAGGACGTCAGGCGCAAGGGTTGGCATTCGCCAGTTCTAGTGGGCGATCTACACTGAAAGCCATCGCAACTCAGACTGTTCGCCCCGGTTCGCCAGTTCGCGGTCTTCGGCGACGGCTGAATCAGGTGGCGATTCTTCCGCCGGTACTACGAGGCAGTCTTTGGCTTGGGCTGCTGGCTACCACCACCGTGGTAATTGGTGGGGTGCTGGCCGGGGCCGCGGCTCCGTCCGACGGCGGGCGTCTCTGGTCGGTGCCGACCATCCCGGTTCGCCCCTCGGCCGATCTGCTCCTGGCCCTCATCCTCTTCTACGGCGGCCTCATTCTTCTGGTCAGGGCTTGGTTGAAACTGAGGCGTGACGCTCGCGATGGTGGCGTGTCGGTAGCTGCTATCGCCGTGGTCATTGTTGTCTGGTCGCTGCCGCTCCTGGCGGGGCCGCCGATCGGAAGCCGTGATGTCTACGCCTACGCCGCCCAGGGCCGACTGGCTGAGGAGGGCTACGACGTCTACCAGGAAGGTCCGGCGGCGTTGGGCGACGACCCGGTGCTCGATGCGATGGACCCTCTGTACCTCGATGCGCCTGTGGTTTATGGGCCGGTGTTCGTGGCCATGTCTTCCCTGGTCACCTCTCAGACGGGGGGTGAACTGGTCAGCACTGTTTTGGCCTTTCGGGCGCTTGCCGTCCTCGGGCTGATTGTCGCGGCCGTGGGAGTGTGGGATTTGGCCCGGGGTCTTGGCCGCGATCCGGTTGATGCCCTTGTACTTTCGATCGCCAACCCGTTGGTGCTGCTCCATTTGGTGTCTGGGGCCCACAACGAGGCCCTCATGTTGGCCTTCCTTATTGGCGGGGTCGCACTTGGTCGCCGAAGTTGGGGCCGATTCCCCGGTATCGCCCTGTGCGCGTTTGCCGCCTCGATCAAGATGCCGGCCATTCTTGGTGTTGCTTTCCTGGCTTGGCCGTGGGCCATGGAAGCGCCCAACTGGACTCGTCGGTTGTTTCGGGTTGCCGCCAGCGGTGTTGAGGCCTTCATCGTGATTGCTCTGGCCGGACGTCTCACCGGGTGGGGATGGGGCTGGGTCGATGCCATTACCGGTGCCAAACCGGTCGATGCCTACCTGAGCATCACCCGAGTGCTTGGCGGGGCGGTCCAGCTCGCCACCGGACTCGATGCGGTTGCGGTGCTCACGGTGGCCCGTATGGCCGGTCTACTTCTGGCAGGAGCAGTTACCGCCTGGCTGCTCTTCCGGGGGCGGGAGTCGGCCGTGACCGCTCTGGCCCTCAGCCTCCTGCTCTTCGCTGTGCTCCATCCGACAACCCAGCCCTGGTATCTCACCTGGGGGCTGATGCTGTGGGCCGCGGCGTCGGCCGGCAATCCCAATCGGGTGTTCCTCGCCGTCACCGGCTCTGCCGCCTTCGTGGTTCTTCCGGTCGGTCCTCAGCTGGGTCTGGTCTTGCTCGAAAACAACGGCGTGCTTTCTCTGCTGTTGGCGGCCGCCGGACTTGCTCTTCTCACCTTCAGCCCTGGCGGTGTCCTGGACACAGCCGACGAGCGTCCTCGGCGTCGGCAACTGCTGGACACCGGGCTGGTGTCGGTTGTGGTGCCGACCAGGAACGAAGCCGCGAATGTTGAGCCCTTGGTCGATCGGGTCCTGGCCAGCGTGGACGGTCCGGTCGAGATTCTCTTCGTCGATGACAGCGACGACGACACCCCGGCCGTCGTCGAAGCACTGGCGACCCGTTGCCCGAACGTTCGACTCCTTCACCGCTCAGCCGAGCAACGGTGGGGCGGACTGAGCGGTGCTGTCGTCGATGGCATGGAGGTTGTCAACGGGCAGGTAGCAGTCGTCATCGATGGTGATCTTCAGCATCCACCGGAGGAGATTCCGGCCCTGGCGGCCGCCGCCCTGCGTTCCGGTGGTCTGGCCATTGCCAGCCGGCGGGTACCTGGAGGCAGCGACACCAACGGTCTATCGGCGACCCGACGGTGGCTGTCCATGGCAGCAACTCGGCTGGTCAGAACAGCGTTTCCCCGCCGGATCGGCAGAGTCACTGACCCTCTGAGCGGCTTTTTCGCGGTGCGGCTCGACCTGGTCGACCAGTCACGGCTTCATCCCGACGGATTCAAAATTCTGCTGGAACTGTTGGCCACTCACCCTGAACTGCCGAGCGTCGAGGTTCCCTATCAGTTCTCCGGTCGGGAACACGGTGCGTCCAAAGCATCGGTTACACAAGCCAGCCGGTTCCTTGGTCATTTCATCGACCTACGGCTGCGGACCAGTCGTCCGTGGGCGGGTGCTGTCAGCTCCCAACGGGTCTACCGCTCGGCATGATTTCCAGCAGCTGACGACGACCGCCACCAACAGTCCGTCCCGGATAAGCAGGACAAAGGCCGCTGCCGAATGACCGAGGTTCTCGGGGCCGGCAAGACCGATAAGGCCGGTGAGCCCTGCGGTTGCCGCCGTCAACCACACAGGCTGGCGGTAACGAGAGGCCCACAGCATGGCGGCCGGTGGTGTGAGCCACAGCACGAATTGAGGCGAGAGCAGGGGAGCGGTGACCAGCAAGGCTGCCGTTGAGCCCAGCAGCATGGCGGCCAGTCGGTCAAGGGCGGCAGGGCCCTTCCAAACGGCCCAACCCAACGTCACGATGACGAGCAGGGTGAGCATCCGGCCACCCAGAACCATCGACTGGTTAAGGGTCCCGATGCGCCAGGCGTCGGCTTCGAATCGGGGAGCCTCATCGGTGAGCAAGGCGATGAATGAGCCGGGCACTGACTCGACATGCCAGCCGGTGACGCCCCGGAGCGAAAGCACTTGTTCAACTGCCCCAATACCGCCATAACTGAGCCATCCTGCGCCCAGAACAGCTGAGGCCAGCGCGCCGGCCGCCGCCTCTTTCCATCGACGAGCGGCGATCGCCACTGGGAGGAGAAGGCCGGGAAATACCTTGATGGCTGCACCAACAGCGGTTCCCGTAGCGGTCAGTGCCGATCGCTCCCGGGCCAGCCCGATTAGACCAAGGGCGGCGAGAGCGCCGGCCCAGAGGTCGAAACGCATCAGGCCGGCTGGCACCATGACGAGGCCGAGCAGGAGGTAGGTCAGTCCGACGTCGCGGCGCACCAATCGCTCGAGGGCCACCGCTACGCCAAGGTCGATGGCCAGCGAGAGCGCAATCAGCACCCGTTGGGTGCCGACCACACTCTTCTGGGCCAGCGTCTCGATCAGCACCACCGAGCCCGGCGGGTACTCGACCTGATGATCGACCCACGGCCGTCCCGGCTCGTCGGCAATCTGCTGGAACCGGGCCGCGTCCCAACCGTCGAGCTCGTCAGCCGAATCGGTGAACGGCCCGAAAACCAGGATCCCAGCGGCAATCAATCTGACCGCAACCGCAACCAGCCAGAGCCAGCGCCGTTTGGTCGAAGGGCTCAGGCGGGAACGCCGAGCCGGTCATACGCCGGGGCCATGGCCTGCAGTTCGGGCATGACCTCAGCGGCGAAGCAACGGGCGCTGGCCTCAGCAATGTCGGCTGGCATACCGGCGTAGCTGAAGACTCCCATGTAGCCGTCGTTGTAGGTGTTGTCCTGAATGGTGAGGATCTTCTCTTTCACCTGATCGGGGGTGCCCCATACCTGAAGGCCAAGGAAGAACTCGGTCATCTTTTCCATGCCACCGGGAGCGTTGAGCATGTCGTGCATCTGGCCGTGGAACTCATAGCCAGGCGTGTTCTTGAGGTGGTCTTTGTCGAACTCGTAGTGCTCGATGATGGAGTCCCAGTAGCCGCCGATGTACTTGCGGGCCATGGTCTCGGCCTTGTCGGCCGACTCGTCGACGTAGGTCCAACCGGCAACCATGGGAGGCGGTGGCTCTTCGCCGGTGGCCTCCCGGAACGTCCCCCGGTAGGTCTCGAGTTCTTCCCGGACGACCTTCCATGGCTTCTGGGGAACGATGAGGATGCCAACGCCCATCTTGGCCATGATCTCGGCCGACTCGGTGCTGACCGCAGCGGCATAGGTACGACCGCGGAAGCTCTTCTCGGGGCGAGGGCGAATGTCCTTGCGGGGCTGGCGAATGAACTCGCCGTCGTACTCACACCAACCCTGCTCAAGACCGCTGAGGAGCATGTCGGCCGACTCGGCAAAACGTTGCCGGGCTTCGGGCATGTCCACTCGGAAGCCTTCGAACTCGACTCGACCGGTGCCTCGGCCCATGCCGATGATGACCCGACCGCCCGACATGATGTCGAGCATGGCGATCTCTTCGGCCACCCGCATGGGGTCGTGCCATGGGAGAACGCAGACCATCGAACCGAGCTGGATCTTCTCGGTGCAGGCCGCCATGTAGGTCAGGAACTGAAAGACATCGGGGCACATCGTGTAGTCGGTGAAGTGGTGCTCGACGCTCCAGATGGAGTCGAAGCCCAGCGGCTCGGCCAGGCGGGCCAGGGCGAGATCCTGCTGGTAGATCTGGGAATCGGGGACTTTCTCGCCCGGATTCTGGAAGATGACCGACATTCCGACATGCATAGTGGGACCCCTTGTTCAGTGCCGCTGCTTGGGTGGCGTTCTTCACAAACGCTACCGCGCTGGGAATGGGGGCTGGGAATCGGACGTTGGTAGAATCGTCAGTAACCCTCAGGAGCCCCGAGTGACAACCAGCGATTCTGCGACATCCACCGAACGGTCCGAACAGTCAGGCGCCGATCTGCCCGTGCTGTCCGTGTCGGAAACCGCACTGGCCACCGTGCTCGAGGTCCGGGCCAGCGAGGACGATCCGCCCAACACCGCGCTGCGGGTAGGCATCACCGGGTCCAACATGACCGAGTACACCTACGACCTTGAGCTCATCGCCATTTCCGAGGCCAAGGACACCGACCTCGTCTATACGCAGGGCGAACACGACGAACTCACGGTGATCGTGCCCGGTGACTCCGTTGACAACATGCGGGGCTCAATGCTCGACGTGCCCAGCGGTTCGGCCGCCGGCGGTCTAGTCATCCGTAACCCCAACACCCCCGACCCGCTCGCCGGGCTTGACCTCGACCTCACGGGCGAGCTGCCGGAGAAGATCCAGGCTGTGCTCGACCAGGCCAT
>CALHBU010000256.1 GCA_937930655.1 uncultured Acidimicrobiales bacterium
GGCGCAGTGCAGCCAGGATGGTCGCCACCAACAGATGGGGTGAGGTGAAGTCCGGGTACGGGACGCCAACGCCGCGAGGTCGGTCACCCTCGAACCCCATGAGCATGTTGAAGCCGGACGCGGCCATCAGGATGTTGCCCATACTGGCTCTGACCGCCCAGGGGCCCTTCCGATGGGCTCCTGGCAGGTTCAGCAACACGATGTCTGGCTTGAGTTGGGTGAGGACGTCGAAGCCAAGACCCATGCGTTCCATGGCCCCTGGTCGGAAGTTGTTGACAACGACATCGGCGGTGCTGATGAGCTTCTTCACCAGATCAAGACCGGCATCGGTGGTGAGGTCGACGGCCAGGGACTTCTTGCCGGCGTTGACGGTGTTGAATAGGCCACCAAGATCTTCATCTGGCTTGCCATCGGGGCCGATCTGGCTTCGCATGGCGTCGGGCTTGGTCGACGACTCGACCCGAATGACCTCGGCACCAAAGCTGGCGAGCAACCTGGTGCCGATGGGGGCGGCCAGCACCCAGCCGAAGTCGACGACCCGAAGACCTTCCAACGCACCGGTTGGTGCCGGTGTTGGCAGAACCGTGTCGTTCACAACCAAGTCAGCCTGTTTTGGCAGGCCGTCGAGAAGCTGCTGGTGCTGTCCGAGGAGCGGAGCGGGAGCCAGCTCGACTCCATCGGCCATGGCATCGGCGGGGGAGCGGACGAAGCCGAGCGGGCCTAGAAGCTGGTGTTCGACAGTCAGAAACTGATCGTTGACGACGTATTGCTCGTAGCGCTCGAGATCTTCGAAACCAAGAACCGGAAGACACACGATGTCGGCCTCCAGGGCGCCGGCGGCAAACTCATCGCGGGAGAGAGCGGCAGCCAGGGCCAGTGTGGTTTCGGCCACCGGATTGTCCTTGCGGGGCGCGTCCAGGCGGCTCCAACGCCAGTCGTCGACTGTCATGCCATGGTCTATGCCGACCCGGTCGGCCCAGGCCAGAAAGCCCTCGAACCGGTCAGGCCTGACCAGAAGACCCACGTACCCGCCGTCGGCGCACCGCAGAGCGTTGGACAGGCCAGGCCGGCGGGGCACCCGGTTGTGCCACGTCCAGATGCTTGGCGTCGCCGTTTGGGTCACCGTGAGTGCGGTGGCCTCTTGAAGCGACAGATCGATATGAACTCCCGCACCCTGTCCAGAATGGTCACGTTGGTGGAGAGCAATGGAAACGGCCGAGGCGCCGGCCAGCCCGGCCATGGCGAACGAGACAGTGGCTCCGCCCTGGGACGGGGTGCCCCTGGACTCACCGGAGAGCCACACCAGGCCGCCGGTTGCACCGGCCACTAAGTCGTTGGCTTTCCAGTCCCGCCACTCGCCGTCGAGCCCGAACGGAGTGATGGAGCACTGGATCAGGGACGGACTGACTGCTCGTAGCTGGTCGTGGCCTAGACCGAGGGCATCGAGATGACCTGGCCGCTCGGTATCGATGACAACGTCGGCCGTGGCTACCAGGGCCAGGAAAGTGGCGCGGTCGGTGGGATCGTCGAGGTCGAGCACGACGCTGGCTTTGTTGGCATTCAGGTACTGATGGGCGCATGAGCGTTCCTCCAGCGGCCCCTCGGCCATCAGGGGTGCGCTGGTTCGAATGGTGTTGCCCCCCGGTGGCTCGACCAGGATCACCTCAGCCCCGAGGTCAGCCAGTATCCGGCCGGTGAGGGCACCCGAACGGTCGGCGAGGTCCAGCACTCGAAGGCCAGCGAGTGCGCTGCTCACAGCGGACTCCCATCGGGGCCGAGATAGTCGAGGCTGATATTGCCATCGGCTTCGAGGGAGGCGTACTCATCGTCGGACATGCCGAGCAGGCCTTTGAAGACATCCTCGTTATCGCCTCCGAAGACCGGGAGGCGTTCCCAGCGGAAGTCTGGGCCGTCCCATCGCCACAGCCGCCCGGCATGAAGGTGGATGCCTGTTTCGTCGTTGCCGTTGGGGCGAAGCAGATCTCTGGCCTGCAGATGGGGGTCGACAAACGACTCGGACTCGTGGAGAACCGGTGCGGCAGGAACGCCCTCGGCCTGGCAGCGTTCGAACACCTCATAGGGGCTGAGGGTGGCAGTCCAGGTAGCCAGCTCCTCGTCGAGTGCGTCGTGGTTGGCATGGCGTTTCTCGACGGTGTCGAATCGGGTGTCGGACGCCCAACCGGGCTTACCGGCGGCCCGGCTCAGCGCCTGCCACTCATCGTCCGAACCGACCGAGATGACGGCCCAGGCATCGTCGCCGGTGCAGGGGTAGCAGCCCTGTGGGGCCCGTACCGGATGTCGGTTGCCGATGGGCTCGTGTTCGGTGCCGGTTCGCTCGGCGTCTATGAACAGTTCGCCGATGTGGTTCATCATGTTCTCCGACTGGGAGAGCTCGATCAGCTCGCCACTACCGGTCTGGTCTCGACGTCGCAGTGCGGCGAGGGCGGCGAATGCTCCTGACGATCCTGAGGCGGCATCCATGTGGTACACCGCATCGTTCTCGCTGAGGTCGCCACCCTCGTAGCCCCGAATGGCGCCCAGGCCGCACAGCGCCTCGAAGTTCACACCGAACCCCAGGTACTCCCGATACGGGCCGGTGAGGCCGGCCGATGGCATCCGAATGAGAATCAGCCTGGGGTTGCGGGCGTGTAGCTCATCCCATCCGATGCCGAGTTTGTCCAGCAGATCGACCGAGTTGTTCTCGACCATCACGTCGCACTGCTCGACCAGTTTGAGAAACGCGTCCCGTCCGGTGTCCTTCTTAAGATCGAGGGT
>CALHBU010000257.1 GCA_937930655.1 uncultured Acidimicrobiales bacterium
GGCCTACAGTCGGCCGTATCGAGTGGACCCTGTCTTGCCCCCGTGCTGGTACATTCCAGTCTTCGTATCAGCCGTTCGTACCTGGAGCCCCCGGACACCGTGACCGAGATCCCCGAACATCTCCTCAAACGCAGCAAAGCAGCCAAGGGCGGCTCATCCGGTGGCGACTCCGGTGACAGCTCCGGCAGCAGCGCCGTTGAGGCAGTAACCGAAACCGCCGCCCCCGAGGCCGCCGGGCCCAAGGCCCTCGTTGATGCCGCCGCTGCTATCCCAGCCGACAAGCCAGTTCCGGTCCCCGATCCCGACCCTCCGTACATCGCCGCAGCCAAAGCCAGGAAGAAGATGCCAATGTGGGCCATGGGCCTCGTTGCCGCCCTGCCGCTTTGGGCCATCTCCTATGCCGGCACCATGCAACAGCCCGAAGTCGAAGATCTTCTTTTCGTCGACGCAGCCATCGTCTATCAGGAAGGCGGCTGCGCCGGATGCCACGGTGGTGGCGGTGGTGGCGGTAGCGGCTACGCGCTCTCCAACGGCGAGGTTCTCGCCACCTTCCCTTCGCCCATCGACCAAATGCTGCACGTTGCACGCGGCTCTGCGGTTCTCGACGGTGCGGCCTACGGCAACCCCGACCGGCCCGGTGGGCAGCGTCTGGCCGGAGCCCGCGGCGTCATGCCGGCCCAGGAATCCGGACTCTCGATGCTCGAACTCGAACTGGTCATCTTCCACGAGCGGGCCGTGCTCTCCGGTGAGGACATGGCCACCGAGTCATACGAAGAGTGGATGGAAGAACTACGGGAGCGGATCGAGGGTGGTGAGCTGGAAGCACCGGCCATCGATCTTGAGTTGCTTCTGGCGTGCGCCGACCCCGTTCAGTCCCCCGGCGCAACCGGTGTCGGCTCCGACGACGAGGACCACCCGTGCCCCGGCCCGCGCGCCGAGGGCGAAGAAGTGGCAGCCGGAGAGTAAGGACCTAGTCCCTGATCGACCGATCGGGTTCCACGACGTGAGAAGCTTTGCCTCCTCCCTACGGGTAGTCCTACCTCTACCTTTGCGAGGGCCGACTATTTACGAGGTAAACAGCGTCATCGCCCGATGAGTGCGCTGTTTGTCGAAGGGCTTTCATGCGTGACAGAGCGTTCAACCGGTTCATGCGTTCAAGAATGACGAGCGCACTCATCGTGGCACTTGTAGCCATGACACTGGCGCCATCGATCGCCACCGCCCAGGGATCGTTTCAGCCGCCGGTGTCGGCCAACGACTCCGCCCCCACCGCCGAGGCAAGGGGCTACATCCGCCAGGACGGCGACGTAGTAATCGAGACCCTCGACCCCACCATCGACACCGAGAGCCCAGAGATCCTCGAGACCATCGAGAACATCCGAGAGCGGGGCACCCTCCCCGACCAGCCAGTCGGTCCAAGCTCGCTTCCACCCGGCACAGCCGGTCTGAACGGATCACTCCGGGCTCGTTTCGTCGGCAACGTGCCCGCCGATGTGCAGGGCGTCATCAATACCGCCTTGGCCCAGTGGGACGCCGCGTTGGTGACGCCAACCCCGATCACCGTCGACGTCTATTGGGAGTGCTTCAACAATCCCGGAATTTTGGGATTCGCCGGGCCGCTCGACATCTACCAGGCGACCGACACCGGCTTGATCTTTCCCGCCGCGGTGGCTCACACGCTTGAAAGTTCCGATCTGAACGGTGGGACGTCGGAGATCGAGATGGGCCTCAACGCCGAACTGGCATCAAGCAACAGCTGCTCGTTCGCTACCGACGAGTGGTACATCTCGTCCACCAGTGCCAACCCCGGTTCGGGCCAGATCGATCTCTACTCGGTCGTGCTCCATGAGATCGGTCACGGTCTGGGCTTCCTCGGCTCGGCCCAGGACCCCGATGGTGCAGGCCCTATCACACCCCGAGTGAGTTTCCCCCGGTTCGTGTACGACACGTTCGTCACCGTCGGCAACACGCCACTTCTCGACACCGCCAATCCCAACTCTCACCTGACCCAGGGCAATCTGTTCTTCGACATCGGTGGCGGCACCCTCCACGATGTCTACGCCCCCAACCCATTCCGGAACGGAAGCAGCTTCTCCCACTTCTCCTTCGCCTTCCAGGGCAACGACCCCGGTGTTCTCATGACGCCGGCCCTCGGCTCTGGCCAGATCCGGCGGGCCCTTGATGCCCCGGTACTGGGCGTGCTGTCCCAGCAAGGCTGGGACATCGTTCCTCGAGCTGTAGCCCCGGTGGTGACCGCAAACGGATCCGATGGAGAAATCACCGCCAGCTGGGATCCGAACCTCGGCGGCTACGGAACCCCTCCGTTGCAGTACGAGATTCGGGCCATCCGAAACGGGAAGGTCGAGGCAACCCAGATTGTCCCCGGTTCAGCTCGGAGCATCGTCCTCAACCAGCTGCTGAACGGCCAGACCTACATTCTCGAGATCAGCCCGATCGACCGCCATGGCCGGTCACCAGCCACCGTCACCAACGTCACCCTCCCATCGATTCCAAACAAACCGCAGTACTTGCAGTCCAATGGTGTTGGCCTGAACCGGATAGTGAGCTGGCTGGCTCCGGTTGCAGTCAACGGAGGGACACTCACCTACACCGTCCAGTCGCGGCCGATCTATGGCTCTTCCTGGAGCACTGTCGGAACCACCACAAGCACATCGATTTCGACCGGCACCCTGCCTGAGGGGGTGTACCAATTCCGGGTTCGGGCAACGAACAACAACGGCACCGGGTCCTACAGCTACTCGACCATGATCGGCGTCAGTCCCACCGTGGTCCGGCCCCTTCCCCTTGATGGCCAGGTGGCCCGTCTGTACTCGGCCTACTTCCTACGTCAGCCTGATCAAGCCGGCTACGACTACTGGGTCGGTCTCCGGGCATCGGGCACAACACTGGCCGCCATCAGCGCCGCCTTCGAAGGCAGCCCCGAGTTCAACGCCCTCTACGGGTCGCTCTCCGATAGCCAGTTCATTGATCAGGTGTACCAGAACGTTCAGGGCCGGCCGGCCGATGCCGGAGGCAAGACCTTCTGGCTTGCCTTCTTGGCCGCTGGTAACAGCCGCGGCGATCTGATGATCGGCTTCTCGGAGTCAGCCGAGTACATCTCCAGTACGGGCACCGCCTCACCAACCGATACCGGCGAGGGGCCGATCTACCGGCTGTACCTCTCTTACTTCCTTCGTGAGCCCGACGCTGCAGGTCTGGCGTTCTGGACAGGGCAGCTCGACAACGGCTCGAGCCTGATCCAGATCTCGAACCAGTTCACTCGATCACCTGAATTCGAGGCCGAGTACGGCTCGCTGACCAACCAACGGTTCGTCGAGCTGGTCTATGCCAACGTGCTGACCCGGCCCGCCGACAGCGCCGGCGTTACCTACTGGGTCAACCAGCTGAACACCGGGGCCACATCCCGAGGCGAGATGATGGTTGGCTTCGCCAACTCGCCGGAGTTCATTCTCCGCACCGGCAGCCTGCCTCTGTAGCTCGCTGCTTCGCTCTCTTTTGCTTTGTTCGGCTGTCGCCTCACCGGCTTCGCCGATCTGGCTCTTGACTAGCTCGCTGCTTCGCTCCGCTGCGCAGCGTCACGGTTGTTTACTTTCTAGCTACTGGCTGTTGGCGCAGTCGGTTGCGGCTTCGGCGGCGGCTTCGATGGTTCGATCGATGTCGGCATCGGAATGGGCCAAGCTGGGGAAGATGGCTTCGTACGGACCGGGAGCAAACGCGATGCCTCGCTCGAGCATGGCGTGGAAGAACACCGGGTACAGACCGGTGTCGGCCGCAATCTTGGCGTCGTCGTAGTCCCGCACTGGGGCATCGGCGAAGAACAGCCCCACCAGCGGCCCAACCTGCGGTACCTGAACCGGAAGACCGGCCCCGGCGACAGCCCGAGCCAAACCGTTCGCCAGCCGTTCGGCTTTCGCCGTCAATTCGTCGTAGCGATCATCGGTGAGTTGTGAGAGCGCGGCGAGCCCGGCCGCGGTAGCCAGCGGGTTCCCCGACAGGGTTCCGCCCTGATACACCGGACCAAGCGGGGCCACGTTGGCCATGATCTCCCGGCTGGCCCCAAAGGCTCCGACCGGCAGCCCGCCCCCGATGACCTTGCCGAACGCCCAGACATCGGGGGCGACACCGGACCATCCGGTGGCTCCGCTTCGACCGAGACGGAATCCGGTAATGACCTCGTCGAAAAGCAGCAGAGCCCCCACCCGATCGCACTCCCGGCGACACGCTTCGAGAAAGCCGGGTTCCGGTGGAACCAGACCCATATTGGCGGCAACTGGCTCGATGGCAAGTACCGCGACATCGGTGTCGAGCTCGGGGACAACGTTGAAAGGAACCACCACTGTGTCAGCCACCGCCGACGATGGAACACCGGCCGAGCCGACCAGCCCCTGATTGGCGACGCCTGAACCACCGGCTGCCAGCAGCGAGTCGGTATGGCCGTGATAGCAGCCGGCAAACTTCACAACCTTCGACCGACCAGTCGCTCCCCGGGCCAAACGAATGGCCGACATGGCGGCCTCAGTTCCCGACGACGTCATCCGAATCATCTCCAGACCCGGCACGCAACTAGTGAGCTCTTCCGCCAACCTCACTTCGGACAACGTCGGTGCTCCGAAGGTGGAGCCCAGGGCCGCGGCCTCGGTGATGGCAGACAGCACTACCGGGTCAGCGTGTCCGAGAATCGAGGCACCGTAACTCTGGACGTAGTCGAGGTACTCGTTGCCCTCTTCATCCCATACATGGGCTCCTGACGCCCGAGCCACGAAGTATGGCGTGCCGCCCACCGACAGAAAGGCCCGGACCGGCGAGTTAACCCCACCGGGCAACACATTGATGGCTCGCTGGTACAGCTCGTTGTTGGTGGTCACGGTTCTTTCTTGGTGGGGACGCCAGTCGGCACCCGGTGTGGTTAGGACTGCAGCATCTGGGCAACCTCGGCCGCCAGGTAGGTGAGGATGAAGTCGGCACCGGCTCGCTTGATTGACGTGAGTGTCTCAAGGGCGGCCGCGTCGCCGTCGATCCAGCCGTTGGCCGCCGCCGCCTTGAGCATGGCGTACTCACCACTGACCTGATAGGCGGCCAGCGGTACATCGACCTCCAGGCGGGCCCGAAGCAGGATGTCGAGATAGGGAAGGGCCGGCTTGACCATGATCATGTCCGCCCCCTCGGCCAGATCAAGGCGGATCTCTTCCATGGCCTCCCGGGCATTGCTGGGGTCCTGCTGGTAGCCCTTGCGGTCTCCACCATCAGCGATGGTGACGTCGACAGCGTCACGGAATGGTCCGTAGAACGAACTGGCGTATTTGGCGGCGTAGGCCAGGATGGGCAGATTCTCTGAGCCGTTCTGATCCAGGGCAGTTCGTATCGCCGCTACCTGGCCATCCATCATCCCCGACGGGGCGATGACGTCGGAGCCGGCCTCCGCCTGGGCCACCGCCGCTTTGCGGTAGAGCTCGAGGGTGGCATCGTTGACCACGTTGCCATGGTCGTCGACGATGCCACAGTGCCCGTGGTCGGTGTACTCGTCGACACAGAGGTCGGTCATGATCACGATGTCGGTGCCGTAGGCCTGACGAAGGTCCTTGACCGCGACCTGAACAATGCCGTCGGGGTTCCACGCCTCGGACCCCTCCGGATCCTTGCGCTCCGGTACACCAAACAGAATAAGCCCCGGTACACCGAGCTCGATAAGACGGCCGGCCTCCGCCACCAGAGACGCTCGTGTGTGTTGAAACACTCCCGGCAAAGACTCAATGGACTGCGGCTCGGTGATGCCCTCGCGGACAAACAGTGGCGCCACCAGATCGTCTACGCCCAGGCGGGTCTCAGCCACCAGCCGACGAAGAGTCGGTGTCGTTCGCAATCGTCGGAGACGGCGGTCGGGAAACGTCATGACCCGATGGTATTGACCACGGCGTCGATAAGACCATCGACACCGTGGGGATCAGCCTCGGCAGCTACCACTCGGCCCGCTTCAAGGACGGCGGTTGAGGTTCGGGGGCCGATGGTGACGACCAGTTCGGGGTGTGGTCCGACCAGGGAGAGATACCGCTCAACCGTGGAAGGCGAAGTAAAGAGCACAACGTCGGCATCGGCGGCCGCAGCCAGTAGTTCAGGCTCGTGGCCTTCGATGGCCTCCAGCCGATAGGCCACAATGGCTTCAAAAAAGGCACCCCGAGCAGCCAGGGCAAGCTCCAACTCTGGACCGGCCAACTCGGCAACTGCGGCCAGCACCCGCTGGCCGGGGTCGATCGGCAGTTCATTGCCAAGGCTGGCTGCGGTCGCGGTGCCGGGGACAAAGGCAACTTCTGAGCCGGACTCAAGCACTGCGTCCCGGGTGGCTGGGCCAATGACTGCGATTGGGCCCAAGGGGGGCCAACTGGCTGCGGCTTCGACCACGAACGTGACGGCCGATGCCGAGGTAAGAACCAACCAGTCATGATCAGTCAATGAGGCCAACCGAGTGCTGAGCTCGATGCCGCCATCGGTGGCCGGCACCGGCTTGAGCAGCGGCAGGTTGACCACCTCGGCGCCCAGGGCTTCCAAACCGGCGACTAGCGACCGGGCCCGCCGAGGGGGCCGGCACACCACAACTCGGCGGCCAGACAACGGTAGGGCAGGCTTCCGCCGTGTACCGCTGACCGTCACAGTCTTCCCTTGAGCTGTTGGGCCACCGATCGCCCAGGGTGATCGTCGATCAGGCCATGCACCGAGGCCCGGTGAACCGGCACCGACCCATCGGCTCGAACGACGCCGGCCAACATGCCAACAACTGTCAACTGGTCGCCGAGTAGTCGGGCGTGAGCGCCAGCCGGAAGATCGCAATCGCCGCCCAACTCGGCTAGAAAGTCCCGCTCGGCCTCGACCAAAGATCGGGTGAGTTGATGATCGATGGCAGTCAATCGCTCCAACGTGTCGGTATCCGACGATCGGCACTCGACCGCCAGCGCCCCCTGTCCCACCTGCGGCAGCATGACTTCGGGTTCGAGGGCTTCGGCTACATCGGGCTGGAGATCAAGTCGTTCGAGGGCCGCCACCGCAGTGACGATTGCATCGAACTCTCCCAGTCTCGACAAGCGGGTACCCATGTTGCCCCGGAGTTCGGCGAACTGGAGGTCAGGGCGAAGCTCGGCCAACTGCACCCGCCGACGGTTTGAGCCGGTCGCCACTACGGCGCCGGGGGACAGATCGGCCAGTGTCGAGCCCACCAACAGGTCGCGAGCGTCGCCCCGTTCGGGGTAGGCGCCGACCATCAGACCCTCCGGAGTGTCGGCTTGGAGATCCTTGGCCGAGTGCACGGCGATATCGGCTTGGTCGACCTGCACCAACTGCTGGACCTCCTTGCTAAAGGCCCCTTTGCCTCCCAATGCCGAGATGGTGGTTTCCAGTGACTTGTCGGCCGCTGTCGCCATTGAGACCACCTCAACCGACAGGTTGGGGTCTTCGGCTTGGAGGAGATCAATGACGTGCTGGGTCTGCCAGAGCGCCAGCGGGCTGTTGCGGGTCGCCACTCGAAGGATCGGGCCAGCGTCTGCAGCGGTCACGGCGGACCGAAGAGTTCCCGAGCGGCTTCGGCCAACCGCTCGCCTCTCGGTGTGCCGGCCGAACGACGCAGCTCTACCGAGGGTTGATGGAGCATTTTGGCCACCACTGCCTTGGTAAGGGCCTCCACCGCATCGAGTTGCTGAGGATCGAGCTGGCCTAGTCGGTTTCGATATCGATCGATTTCCGAGGACCGCACAGACTCACCCCACCGATGCATGGAGCCGAGGAGTGGCGCCACCTCGACCACCGAGACCGCTTGGCGATAGTCGGCAACGGCTTGAACCAGTAAGGCCCGGGCTGCATCAGCTTCGAGCCGACGCCGTTCGATGCCCTGGTTGGCCAACTGATTGAGGTCAGCAAGGGTGAGAACCCGACAACCAGGCTGGGATCCAACCTCAGGGTGGATGTCGGCTGGCATAGCCAAATCCAGAAACAGCTGGGCGTCGGGGCAGGCGGGGCCCAGATGAGTCGAGTCGATGATCGTGGCGGGAGAAGCAGTGGCGCTGATGATCACATCAGCTCGTTTGAGGGCATCGGGCAGCGCATCGAAGTCGACGACGCTGGCTCTCGTGCCGACCGGTAGCTCCCGGACAGTCTGGTCAGCTCTGGCCCGGGTCCTGTTGGTTAGCGTGAGCTCGATATCACCCACCCGAGCCAGCGCCGAGGCCACCCCAGCTCCGGCCTCGCCGGTCCCGACAAGAAGCACCCTGCTGCCGTCAAGGTTTGGACGATGCTGGCGGACGAGATGTACCGCCGCTTGAGCAAGCGAGGTGGTGTGCCGGCCGATGCCGGTGTTCGTACGGACCCGTTTGCCACTGCGAAGTGCGTGATCGAACAACGGGTCGAGGACCACACCGCTTGCGCCTTCGGTGCGAGCCGTGTCCCACGCTCTGCGGACCTGACCCAGAATCTCGTGCTCGCCAAGAATGGCCGAGTCGAGTCCGGCCGTCAGCTCGAAGAGGTGCATCACCGCCTCGGTGTCGTAGCGCACGTCGAGATACTCAACGAACCGATCGACCGGCGTACCGGTGATGACGCCCAGCGCATCCCGGACGTCGTGATAGCCATCGTGGAATCGCTCGGCATCGACATACATCTCGGTGCGGTTGCAGGTGGAGATGACCACTGCCTCGTTGACACAGTCGCTGCCCAACAATTCGAACAGTGCCTTGGCCAGCCGATCAGCTGGGATGGCCACGGAGCTCAGAACCGAAGCCGGAGCGTTTCGATGGTTGAGGCCGATTGCGACGACAGTCATGAGGATTGGTTTCTCAGTACGACACGAAAGACAGGGTGGTCTTCCAACAACGTGACTGGCCCCCAGTGTCTCCTACACCGACGGCGATATGCGAGGCCCAAACCGGTGGCGTCCGTCACGTGCCGCTACCTGTCGACCGGTCGACCAGCGGCACACCGGTACCCCCAACAGCGGCACTCGTCCGCTGGTGGTAGAAGCTCAGGATCTGAAGCTCGGTGGCAAGGTCGACCTGACGGACCTGCACGTGTGCTGGCACCACAACCGGCGTGGCCGTGAAGTTGAGGATTGAGGACAGACCGGCGTCGACCAACCGATCGGCAACTGCTTGGGCATTGGCCGCCGGGGTGGCAATAACAGCCACCGAAACATCTTTGCCGTCGACGATGGTCTCAAGATCATCGAGGTGAGAAACCACCTGATCTCCCATCGTGGTACCGACCAGTGACGGATCGATGTCGACGATTGCCCGGACCGGAAAACCACGTGAAGCAAAGCCCTGGTAGTTGGCTAGGGCCCGGCCCAGGTTTCCGGCGCCGACGATGACCACCGCCCATTCCTGACTGAGCCCAAGAACGAGGCTGATCTCGTGGACCACGTACTTCACGTCGTAGCCCAGTCCCCGAGTGCCCGTGATGTCAAGAGTGGCCAGATCTCGTCGCACAGTGGCGGAATTGACGTTGGTCAGTACCGAAAGCCCATCGGAACTCACGCTGGCTTCGTCGTTGGCCGCCAGCTCCATCAGGGCCCTCAGATACTCGGGCAGCCGACCGACTGTGGCGGCCGAGACTCGCTCGGTTGCTGCCTTCGGAGGCAGCTGTTCGTCGGGAGGGGCCACCGGAATGAGGCTACGGAGCCAACCCTCAATTCACAAGTGCACGAAGTTAGTGGAGCCCGAGGTCCCGCCTGACCAGTTTTCCGACCAAACCGGTCGGCAACGCATCGACAATCTCGATCCTTCGAGGCACCTTGTACCGGGCCAGTTGGGCCGCGGCATGATCTCGTAGTGCCACCAGATCAGGGGTGGTACCCGGTGTCAGCACGACGTAGGCCACCACGTGTTCGCCAAGTTCGTCCGATGGCTCACCGACAACCCCCACCGCCTCCACCCCTTCTGCGTCGGCCATCACCTGTTCGACCTCTGCCGGGT
>CALHBU010000258.1 GCA_937930655.1 uncultured Acidimicrobiales bacterium
CGACGATCTTGTTCGCACCCCGATCGGCAAGGCCTCCGAGCAAGCCTTTGCCATGGCTGGGATCGACCGGTCACTAGTCGACGCGGCCCAGATCTACGACTGCTACACCATCACCGTCCTCCTCACTCTGGAAGACGCCGGGTTCTGCGGCAAGGGCGAAGGTATCGACTTCGTGAACGGGCATGATCTGAGTTACCGGGGCGATTTCCCGGTGAACACCCATGGCGGGCAATTGGGGATGGGCCAACCGGGAGCGGCCGGCGGTTTAACCCAGGTGATCGAAGCCGTTCGTCAGGTGCAGGGCCGGGCCGGCGACCGCCAACTGGCCAAGGCCGACACCGTCTATGTATCGGGAACCGGAGGAATCATGAGCGAGCAATCAGCCGTAATTCTTCAGGGAGGCTGAGGAGAGCATGACCACCGAGATGCAACCGGCCCCGATCACCCCAGATCCAACCCCGACGTCCCAACCGTTCTGGGATGCATTGAACGACCAGCGGGTCGAGATCCAACGTTGCGACGACTGCCAGGGTTGGGTCTACTACCCGCGCTCTCGTTGCTCGCACTGTCTCTCGGCCAACCTCACGTGGACCGAGATAAGCGGCGAGGGCACGCTTTACACCTACACCGTGGCCCGCCAGCCAACCACACCGACCTTTGATGGGATCGACAACCTGTTGCTGGCCGTCGTTGAACTAGACGAGGGCCCCAAGGTCACCACCACCCTCGAGGGGGTCGGGCCTGACGAGGTGGAGGTGGGCATGCGTCTGGCGCCGGTCTTTGTCAGCGCCGGCGAACAAACACTGCTTCGCCACTGCCCTGTCTAGATACTGCCCTGTCGAGATACTGTCCTGTCTAGCCAGCGACTGGCCTACAGGACGGCAGCCAGAACCTTCTCGAGCGACTCCACCGAGCGGTCGACATTGTGGAGCTTGTCCAGGCCGAAGAGTCCGAGCCGGAAGGTGACGAAGTCATCGCCTTCGTCACACTGCAGTGGTACCCCGGCCGCGATCTGCATGCCCTGAGCGGCGAACTTGCTGCCGTTCTGAATGCCGGGATCGTCGGTGTAGCTGACGACGACACCGGGTGCGCCGAACCCATCGGCCGCCACGCTCACGATGCCCCGAGCGGCCAACACGTCACGTACTCGGCTGCCGAGTTCGAGCTGTTCGTCCTTGACTGTGTCGAAGCCGTACTGGTCGGTCTCGTTCATGACCTCTCGGAAGGTGGTGAGGGCGTCGGTGGGCATGGTGGCGTGATAGGCGTGACCACCACTCTCGTAGGCCTGCATGATCTGAAGCCACTTGCCGAGGTCGCAGGCAAAGCTGCTGCTGGTCGAGCTCTCGACTGCGGCTTTGCCGGCAGGACTCATCATCACCAACGCGCTACAGGGCGATGCGCTCCAGCCTTTCTGAGGAGCACTGATGAGGACGTCGACGCCGACGGCCTCCATGTCGACCCAGACGGTGCCAGAGGCAATGCAATCAAGGACGAACAGGCCGCCGATCTCGTGGACGGCCTCGGCTACCGCCGAGAGGTAGTCGTCGGGCAAAATCATCCCGGCCGAAGTTTCGACGTGGGGGGCAAACACAACGGCCGGTCGATGCTCTTGAACGGCAGCCACCACCTCGTCAATCGGCGGCGGGGCAAACGGCTCCTGAGGGCCAGGCGTGGCTCGTCGTGCTTTGAGAACGATCTCCTCCGATGGGATGCCGCCCATCTCGAAGATCTGAGTCCAGCGGAAGCTGAACCAGCCGTTGCGAATGACCAGCACCTTGGCATCGGTTGCCAGCTGGCGGGCAACGGCCTCCATGCCATAGGTGCCGCTGCCGGGCACGATGGCCACCGCATCGGCGTTGTACACACGCTTAAGCGTCGACGAGATGTCGGTCATCACACTCTGAAACGTCTGAGACATGTGGTTGACGGCTCGATCGGTGTAGACCACCGAGTATTCGAGAAGTCCGTCGGGATCGACATCGGGAAGCAGACCGGGCATAGAAGACCTCACATCGTCGGAGAAACTCGAGCCCAAGCACGAGGCTCGGCTCTTGGGTTTCCAAGCTTCGCTCAGAAGAGGGCGTCTTGCACGGTCAGCGTCGCAGAGCCGAATTGGCCCCAATCGAGAACCCGTCCGAAAAGGCGGCGCAGGTCGGCAACGAAGTGGTCCTGGCCTGCCGGCCTTCGTAACAGAACCAGGCGGCCGCACGCCGCGTCGACGGTGAGTTCGTGGGCTCCAGCCGAAAGATCGGCCGGGTAGGGGTGGACCAGGCGCCATCGCTGGTCGTCGGCTCCGGCAAATTGCCACTCTTCCTCAAGACTGGTGAACGCACCGGGCATGGCCAACAGCGATCCGGCCATGAGTTCGTGGACCGTACGACGGTGATCGGCCAAGTGTTGGAGTAGCTCATCGTCGGGGCGGGGGGTCACCAGGCCGGCCATCTTCCTTACCGCCGACACTGACTGAGGCAGGCCGAGCATGGCGGTGACGGCATCCTCCAACACCCGGATGGTGACGCCATCGGGAGCTCTGGCCACAATCGATGCCCGCCAGGCGCCCTGCTCGGTGAGCCTTGTTTCGATGCGTTTCTCGGTACTTGTTCCCACCTTGATGGATCCGTCTCGGAAGGCAGCCAGGTAGAGGAGGTTGGGTTGCCGGAGGTGGGCGGCGATTGCGGGATCGAGCCCAATCGATTCCTTGGTGTGGGCGTGGTGAAGATTGGAGGCGAAGGTTGCCTCGACGATGGCGCAGGCTCGACAGGTTGGCCCGGTCGGTTGGGGCCGCTGCACGCAATCGACATAGTCGGCGCCACCTGATCGAAACGGCTTGTGCCCTACACAGGTGCGAGCCCCATCGGGTTCTACCCGGTAGGTCAGGTCGAACCCGAGCAACGGTTCGAGGCGGGAGTCGGTCTGGCCGCCGTCCCTGACTCGCACGAACGGCTGGCCATCCCGCCAGCTCACCCCCAACAGCACCCGCCGCTCGACCACTTCGCCACCCTACACACCCCACCCCTCCGGAACTGTGGGCTGACGGTGCCGAAAACGGCAGCCGTGGCTGACAGATCCGCCGACAGATCCGAGCTATTCGATGCCGTGTTCGAGCGCGTAG
>CALHBU010000259.1 GCA_937930655.1 uncultured Acidimicrobiales bacterium
CTCGAGTACGACGACATCTTCGCCGGTTCCCACGTGGTCGAGGGCAGAACGGCCGAGCTGGTCGATGCCGCCACGGCCGAACTCGACGATGTACTGGCCCTTGGCGGGGCGTTCGAAGCCATCGACGAACTCAAGGGCCGCCTGGTGCGGTCCCATGCCGAGCGCATGCGCAGAATCGAAAGCGGCGAGCAGACCATCGTCGGCGTAAACGACTTCGTCGAAACCGAACCATCACCGCTTGGCGGTGCCGAGAGCATTCTCAAGGTCGACCCAACGGTTCAGGCCGAGATGGTCGCCGATGTCACCGCATGGCGTTCCGCTCGTGACCAGGCAGCGGTCGACACTGCCCGCCGAGACCTTGAGACAGCAGCACAGTCGTCGGCCAACATCATGGGCCCGACCATCGCCCTCGCTCACGCCGGCGGAACCACCGGCGAATGGGCCGACACGCTCCGAGAGATCTTCGGCGAGTACCGGGCGCCCACCGGCGTAGCAGCCGCCGCCGGAGCCGGTGGCGGATCGGACCGACTCCGAGCCACCGCTGAAAGGATGAAGAAGCTCCCGGAAGGGCCACCTCGCCTCCTAGTCGCCAAGCCAGGCTTGGATGGTCATTCCAACGGTGCAGAGCAGATCGCCGTGGCCGCTCGAGATGCCGGGTTCGAAGTGATCTACCAGGGAATCCGCCTCACCCCGGAACAAATTGCGGCAACGGCCAGGGACGAGGACGTCGATGCTGTCGGGATCTCAATTCTCTCCGGGAGCCATCTTGAACTGGTTCCGGAAACCATCCGACTGCTGCGGGCGTCGGGTGTCGATGCCCCGGTCATCGTTGGCGGAATCATCCCCGAGGACGACCGAGACTTCCTCATCAATGGCGGAGCAGCCGCAGTCTTCACCCCCAAAGACTTCGACATTGGTCAGATAGTCGACGAGTTAGCCGACCTGGTGGTGGCCGGCCGGGCTGCGGCCAACGCCTGAGCAGGCCCTCGACTGGCCGATCGAGGAGTACGGCCCTCTGGTGTAGCCCCCAAGGGCGGCTGTCATCTGTCACACTGCACTGGAGACATCCTCGCAATCCCCTTCATTTGGACGATTGATGGTCGATGGAGACGCAATGAACGCACGAACAGCGCTGCCCGGCCTCGTGACCGGTGTGATCGGCTTTGCGGCCGGCCTCATCGCGTTCGCCACCGGTGAGCCCACGTTCGGTGCTGTCGCTGGCATCTTGGCCTTGGCCGCTGGCGTGGCCGGCCTTCGACTGGCGCAACAGCTGACCGAGCAGTCAGCGGTACAGATTCTCGTCGAGGACGAGCTGCGAGCCGTTCGGGCCGAAGCCCAGGAAACCGAAGATCGACTTCTCGTCGACTACCCCGAGGACGACTACGACGAGGAAGAGGTCGACACGCTTACCGATCCCGACACCGGCTTGTTCAGCGAGTCGTTCTTCAACGTCGCACTTGAGTCACGAATTGCTGCAGCCCGCCGTCATCTTCGGCCGGTTGCCGTGGTCTTGCTTGAGGTTGTCGAAGGACTTCCGGCCAACGATCCAACCGATGCCCGAGCCGAGCTTGTCGCCGAGAGCATCAAGGTCACGCTTCGGGAGGCTGACACTGCCTGTCGCCTTCGTAACGGCTACTTCGCTCTGCTTCTCGAGGACACCCCGGAGAACGGCGCTATCTGGACGGTCGAACGTATCCGCCGCCAGCTTCTCGGACAGCAGACCGGACTCACCCTCTGGGCCGGTGTTGCCTGCTACCCGGCCCACGCCTTCAGCACCACCGAAATCATGTCGGCAGCTGAAGCCGCCCTGGTCTCCGCCCGCGAATGGCGCCAGGACCGCATAGAAGTAGCCACCGCCGCCGCCGACTAGCAGTTCCGCTGCAGGTTCCTGAGTTACGAGCGTCAGCGAGTAACTCAAAGGAACGCCAAAGGTCGGCTACGACCGACGCGTTCCCCTCCACCAACGGCCGCTGAAGCGCCAACGTGGTGGAGTGTTGGTGGACGCCGGAGCCTCAGCTGGCTTTGGCCAGCTCATCTCGATGGCCGCCACGATGGCTGCGGCTTCCTCATCAGTCGGGGTAGGCGAGATCTCCATTGCCGTGAAGCCTACTTCTGGCGGCCCCAGCAGCCGAATTCTGCGCTTTGGCGGACCTGGCAACCGCCAGCGAACGCTGGATCCGCCAAAAGCAACCGAGCGGACGTTGGGTCCGCCAAAACCAACCGAGCGGACGTTGGGTCCGCCAAAAGCCGTGGGTCGGGTCCGGGCGGAAGCCCGGCGAAACAGAGCCCGGCGAAACAGAGCTACAGCGGGACGTTGCCGTGCTTGCGCTGGGGGAGGTTCTCTTTCTTTGACGACAGCATGTGGAGCCCGGCGATCAGCTTGCGGCGGGTCTCAGCCGGCTCGATGACATCATCGACATAGCCCCGCTCGGCGGCGATCCACGGGTTGGCGAATCGCTCCTTGTAGTCGTCGATCAACTCCGCTCGACGAGCGACTGGGTCGGCTGCTGACTGGATCTCCCGTCGGTACACGATGTCGGTGGCGCCCTCGGGACCCATCACGGCAAGTTCAGCCGTCGGCCAGGCCAGAGAAAGGTCGCAGCCGATGCTCTTGGAGTCCATGACCACATAGGCGCCGCCGTAAGCCTTGCGGGTGATCACCTGCATACGAGGCACGGTGGCCTCGCAGTAGGCGTAGAGCAGCTTGGCGCCGTGACGGATGATGCCGCCGTACTCCTGGTCGACGCCGGGCAGGAAGCCGGGCACATCGACGAAGGTGACCAGTGGCATGTTGAAGGCATCGCAGGTACGAACAAAGCGGGCTGCCTTGGATGAGCTCTCGATGTCGAGGACCCCGGCCAGCACCATTGGCTGGTTGGCCACGATGCCCACCGGCCTACCATCGAGTCGGGCGAAGCCGCACACGATGGCTCCCGCCCAGTTGGCGTGGTATTCCATGAATTCGCCGTCGTCCACAACCGCGGTGACGATCTTGCGCATGTCATAGGGCTGGTTGGGGCTGTCGGGCATGATGTCGTCGACTTCGGGAACCAGACGCTCCGGGTCGTCGGTGACCTCACTGATTGGCGGCTCTTCCAGGTTGTTGGCCGGGAGGAACGACAGCAGGTACTTGACCTCGTCCAGAACGGCCTTCTCATCGTTAGCCACGAACGTGGCGACACCCGACTTCGACGAGTGACTCCCTGCGCCACCCAACTCTTCGAGAGTGACTTCTTCTCCGGTAACGGTTTTCACCACGTCGGGTCCGGTGATGAACATGTGCGAGGTCTCCCGCACCATGAAGATGAAGTCGGTCATGGCTGGGCTGTACACCGCACCACCGGCGCACGGTCCCATCACCACGCTGATCTGGGGGATGACGCCCGATGCCTGGACGTTGCGATAAAAGATGCCGCCGTAGCCGTCGAGACTCACAACGCCTTCGGGGATCCGGGCCCCGGCACCGTCGTTCAGTCCGATGAACGGGGCGCCGACTGAAAGTGCGAGATCCATAACCTTCTGGATCTTCTCGGCAAAGACCTCACCCAGCGAACCACCCATGATGGTGAAGTCCTGGCTGAAGACGAAGACCTTGCGACCATCGACAGTGCCCCACCCGGTGATGACACCGTCGGTGTAGGGCCGTTCGGCGGCTTCGGGATTCCTGGTGCGGGCCAGCATGTCAAGCTCATGAAAAGAGCCAGGATCGAGGAAGTACTCAAGCCTCTCACGGGCCAGCATCTTTCCTTTTTCGTGCTGGCGCTCGACGGATCGCTCGGAACCAGCGTGGAGAGCCTCTTCTTTCCTGTTTCGGAGGTCGTCCAAGCGTTCGGCGAGTGGGTGTTCGGTCACGAGCGCGAAGGGTAGCGGCGTCTGGGCCCCCGAAAAAGCTCACAGGCGACCAAACGGTGCCATATCGTCGGTTTCCTATGGTGCCATCCCCCATTCGCAGCATCTGCGTGTACCTCGCCTCATCTACCGGCGCCAATGACCAGATCGTGTCCGCGACCTCCGACCTGGGTCATCTGCTGGCCCAACGAGGCATCGAGCTCATCTACGGCGGCGGTGCGGTTGGGCTGATGGGGCTGTTGGCCGACGCCGTTCTCGACCACGGCGGTCGGGTCACCGGCGTCATCCCGACCGGTTTGTTCCCGACTGAGGTTGGACACACCGGCATTTCCCAGCTGATCGAGGTGGAGTCGATGCATGCCCGAAAGGCGGAGATGGAGCGACGGGCCGACGCCTTCGTTGCGCTACCCGGCGGGTTCGGAACGCTGGAGGAAATGGCCGAAATTCTCACGTGGGCCCAGATCGGCTTGCACCGCAAGCCCATCGGTCTTTTGAACGTCGACGGCTTCTACGACCACCTCCTTGCTTTCTTCGATCGGTGCATCGCCGACGCAGTGCTCAAGCCAAAGAACCGTGATCTACTGGTCGACCATCACGATCCGGCAACCCTCCTGGATGCCCTCCAGGCGACAGAGCCCGCCTTCGAAGAGAAGTGGATCACGTGAGGTTCGGTCGAATCAGTCAGCCGAGCAAGCAATCAGGAGCAACATGAGCACACCAGCCACTGACCGAGTCGAATTGAAGCGAGGCACCAACCGGGCCGAGTACGGGCATGAGGAAATGCTGGCCGTTCTCGACGCTGGCAAGGTGGCCCACATGGGTGCCGACACCGACCATGGCATCATCGTGCTTCCCATGGCCTACGGCCGGACCGACACCGAGATTCTGCTCCACGGCTCGGCCGCCAACGCCATGCTTCGCGCCGGCGGCGGCACCGACGTCTGTGTCACCGTCACCATCATCGATGGCCTGGTCATCGCCCGTTCGGCCTTTCACAACTCGATGAACTACCGCTCAGTCGTCATCAGAGGTGAGGCTCGCCTCATTACCGAGCCCGAGGAGAAGACCGAGGCCCTCAAGATCATCACCGACCACGTGGCCGTCAACTGGGACAGCCGCCGGGAAGCCACCGAGAAGGAGCTGAAGGCCACCATGGTCATTGGGGTGCCGCTCACCGAGATGTCGGCCAAGATCCGCAATGACGGTGCCGTCGACGATGACGCCGACCTCGGAGGCCCCGAATGGGCGGGCCACATCCCCCTCACCGAGGTCTGGGGCGAGCCTGTCCCCAACGACGACGTGGCCGACGGTTGTGTTCTGCCCCCTGAGACTTTGGCTGGAGTGACTCAATGAGCTTCGTCGTCCCGCCTCCGATCAAGCCGATGCTGGCCAAAGCGGTCGTTGGCATACCGGACCGGGACGACCTGCTCTTCGAACCGAAGTGGGACGGGTTTCGTTGCATTGTGTTCCGCGACGGCGACGAGGTGGTTCTCGGTTCCAGAAACGAGAAACCACTCACCCGCTACTTCCCGGAAATGCTGGAGCCGCTTCGTCGCTCACTTCCCAACCGTTGCGTAGTCGACGGGGAGCTCATTGTCGGCACCGACGATCACCTCGACTTCGAAGCTCTCCAGCAACGCATTCATCCCGCCGAGAGCAGGGTGAACATGCTGGCCGAGAAAACACCCGCTGCGTTCGTAGCCTTTGATCTGCTGGGCGTCGACGACCGCGACCTTCGCCAGGAGCCGTTCTCGATGCGCCGGGCTGCCCTGGTCGAGGCGCTGGCCGGAACTGAACCTCCGGTCCACCTCACACCGGCAACAGCCGACCACGAGTTGGCGGCCGCCTGGTTCCGTGATTTTGAGGGGGCCGGCCTCGACGGCCTCATCGCCAAGGCCGTTGACGATCCCTACGTCGAGAACAAGCGGACCCAGCTGAAGGTCAAGCACATTCGGAGCGCCGACGCCGTCGTTGCCGGCTTTCGATGGCACAAAGATGGCAACGGTGTGGGCTCGCTGCTCCTCGGTCTGAACGACGACGAAGGCAAGCTACAACACGTTGGCGTGGCTGCCAGCTTCACCGCCAAACGTCGGGCCGAGATGGTCGACGAGTTGGCACCGCTCACCGAGGACGCCTTCGAGTCACACCCCTGGCGCAGCTGGGCCGAAGCCGAGGCCCACGCCGACGGTCGGATGCCGGGCGCTCAGAACCGGTGGAGCGCCAAGAAGGACCACGGCTGGGTGCCCCTCCGCATCGAGCGAGTGGTCGAGGTGAAGTACGGGTCGACGCTGAACGGCCGATTCCGAGAGGTCACCAAAGTGCTCCGATGGCGGCCCGACAAGGAGCCCCACCAGTGCACGTTCGAGCAGCTCGACGAGCCGCTTCCGGCCAAGCTGAGCACCGTTCTGGCCACCTGAAGCGTGGTTCGGTCAGTTCCGATGAACAGTCGGCGTCTGGTCGACCGATGCCACCAGACGGCCCCGTCGGAGGGTTCGCCGAGCCATCGGTGCGTCAGCGATCGCTTCTCGCACCGACGTGGCATCGATGGCCAAGAAGTCGGCCGGACTGCCTGCTTCGAAGGTGACGGCTCCAAGACCGAGCAGCCGGCGAACGTTGCCGCTCACCAGGTCGAAGGCCACCTCCGGCAGTTGGTGGCCGGCCATCACAAGCAGGGCGGCCGTCTCGAGCGGGTCGGACCGGCCGACGGTGTTGAACGGATCCTGCACGTTGTCGGCACCGGCAGCGACCAACACCCCGGCCTCGAGAAGAGCGGCAATGGCGGTGAGCCCACGAGGGGTGGCGGTGGGGTGGTCCCGACCTTGGAGAAACAAGTTGGTCTGGGGCAAAGGGACAATAGAGATACCGGCCTCGGCCACTTCGGCGGCAACCGCCGACTGCACCGACGGCTCCTGCATGCCCAGCGTCACGCAGTGGCTGGCGGTCACCGAGTGCTCGAAACCAGTGTCGATCACCCGCCGAGCGAGGGACCGAAGGAACAGCACGTCGGGGTCGAGCATCTCGTCGACGTGAAGATCGACCGGCAAACCAGCTTCGGCCGCCACCCGTAGAACGTCGTCGATGAGTTGATCGCCATCGGGGTCGAGGTGAGGGCAGCCACCAATCAGATCGACGCCCACCTCCAGCGCCGTTCTCAGGGCAGCCCGATTGGTGGCACCCTCGCTGCCGGTCATGGGGCAATGCGTCAGCGCAACGATCTGCACGTCGAGCAGGTCGCCGAACCCGGCTGCCGCTTCTCGAATCGCCACCACACCCGATGCACCGAGATCGCCCCCAACATCGACATGGGTCCGCACCGCCGTCACCCCGCTGACCAGGAGTTTCTCCAACGCCAGCGTCGACCGTCGGACAAGATCTTCGTGAGTGAACACGCCGCTAGGGCCAGCCGATCTCCAGGCATCGATGGCGCCGAGAAGATCCCCGGTGGGATTGGGAACAGCTTCGGCCGACAGGGCCTTGTCGAGGTGGGCGTGGGGCTCGGCCAACGCTGGGAGAAGCAACCAACCGCCGACGTCTTCGGTGATCTCGGTTGTTGGTGCAAGGCCAGAAACACCAGCGGCCGGTTTGACCGAAGAGATCAGTCCTTCGGCCACCTCGATGTCGACCACCCGACCATCGACCAACCTGGCGTTGGTGATCCGGGAGATCATCGGCCCACCATCTTTCTCAGCGCACCACGTCGCCCACCGCCGTTGCGAAGATCCCGCTGTAAAGCGCCCGCCGCATTTCGGCCCGAGGCTCCGAAGATGCCGGCGCCGGGGAAGGTGGCGGCCCCAGACAGATACAACCCGGTGATGGGGGTTCGATAGCGGCTGAGCTCGGGTTGGCGGCCAACCAGGGCGGCCAACGGCGAACCGGCATAGGACGGCGTGTGCCCGCGGTGCATGGAGAAGTCCCGTTCGTAGATATCGGGGGTCATGGCCCGCCACCGATCGACCCCCACCGAATCAGGCTCGACAAGGCTGAGCCAGACATCGATCCATCGCTGCGGCTCGGTCGAGCCGGGCCAGCCTCCAACCAAGTTGTACGGGGTGAAAAGGGCCTCGAGACTGAGGATGTGGTGGCTATCGCTCGACAGCATTGTCGGGTCGAGCACCGAGGGCACGCCAACCATCAGTGTTGGGCGCTCGGCCACCCGACCCTCGGCCCGGAGGCGATGACCTTCTGTTACCTCGGCCGGCGTGGGACTGACCGAGGTGGTGGCACTCAAGGAATCGAGTCCGGGATAGACCTCATCGAGGCGGTCGGCGGCCCGATAACGAGGGCGACCGGTGATCACCGCATCGATCTTGCTTTCGTAGCCGTCGAGCACCGGACGATTCCGCCAGCCATCAACCAGCTTCTTGGCCCCGGCCGGGACCTCGTCGAGCCAGTCGACAAAGACCCGCTGCGGGTCGCAGGCAGCGACCACCATCGGGGCCGAGAGCACCTCGCCGGAGGCCAGCTCGACGCCGGCAATGGTCTGGCCGTCCACCAGCAGTCGGGACACACGGGCATCACACTGAACCCGTCCGCCGGCCGCTTCGAAGCTGCTGCGAGCTGCATCGGTGAGAGCACCGGAGCCGCCCTCGGGCCGGCCAGTTTTGACCAGATGCCGGGTGGCATAGAGGGCAGCCGCCAACCCCGTTCCTGGGGTATCGGGACCAACTCCCCAGACCGTGGGCCCAGTCGACATGGCCGGCATGATCAGCTGCCAGTCATCGAAATACTGTGCCAGTACCGCCCCTGCGCTCTGGCGGCTCCATTGGAGCAGTCGGGCTGCTCCCCGACCCCGGCTGGTGGCGGCTTGACGGAGAAGCTGCGGGCCCTCGGCATACGACTGCGCCATCGATAGAGCCAACCGGGCCACCGGCATGGCGTCAGCCAGGTACCGGCGGTAGCCGGCTACCGCCTTCGGGTAGAGCTTGGACAGACCCTCGAGGGTCTGCTCCTGGTCATAGAAGTGCACCCAGGGGGCACTGTCGTCGTAGAACAGATTGACGAAGCCCGATTCCGGTTCGAGATAGCGGAGGCCATGGGATGGCAGCTCGAGTTCGTCGATGACCGGCATGGCCCGCACCATGGTGTGGTCGCAATTGCAGATGTTGAACCGGGCGCCGAGGTCCTCAACGGTCGAGGCGCAACCACCGACCTCTGACCGGGATTCGACGAGCACCGTGTCGAGGCCGGCTCGAGCCAGATATGCAGCGCATATCAACCCGTTGTGGCCGGCCCCGACCACGATGACGTCGGTCATTTGTCTCCCGCGAGGAAGCTTGGCTTGCTCAGAAGCCGATGGATGTGTCGATGAACTCGTTGGTCATGATGTCGTCGGGGGTGATCGAGCCGTCCTCGACCAAGCCAGCTCCGACCAACTGGTCGAGGACCCGCTGAACACGATCTGGGTCCATGTTTCCAACCGTGCTGTCGGGACCGTTGCCGGCCAGACCGAGCTCGAGCTGAGTGGCTACCGAGAAGGCAGCCAGGCCCTCGTCGTAGACCCAGAAGTCGGCGTACTGGGCCACGGCGTCGATGATGATGGCGTTGGCCCGATCAGGGTCGTTGTAGAAGTCGACCGTTGCCTGCTGGGCGATGGGGACGAACACCTCAAGGCAGGGCCGCAGGGTGTCCAGATCGCCTTCCTTGATGGCCAGCGCCTGGCTGTAGATCTCGAACCCGGCGTCGTTGAGCAACGCAATCTTGACTGGCTTGCCCCACTCTTCGAAAACGTTCTCGTAGTTGTAGGGCTCGGCCGAAGCGAAGCCCTGCTGGGCAATGGCGCCGCCTTCGGAGATGAACCGGGCCGGACCACCGTCGTAGGACGGATCGACCTGATCCTCGGTGAGGATTCCCTCGGCGATGAAGACATCGGTGAAGGCCTGACCACCGAACACGTTCACCGTGATGCCGGCCTCACCGAGATCGGCGATGGTCTCGACGTCGGGGTAGGTCTCGGGGTCCCACATGATCATCTGCGGGTTCCGTTCGAGCGGAGCCATGACCGCAATGGTCGGTGTGTCACGGTGAAGCAGAAGGCCTTCATCGGTGGAC
>CALHBU010000260.1 GCA_937930655.1 uncultured Acidimicrobiales bacterium
GTAAGGGCCCGAAGCGCAGCTTTGGAGGTGCCATAGGCGCTTCCGGCGAACGGGTGGACTCGGGTGCCGGCGATGGAACTGATGTTGATGATCGAGCCTTCGCCCGCCGCCAGTTCTTCGCTCAGACCCCGGGCCAACATCAGCGGGGAGAAAAGATTGACCTGGAAGACGTGATGCCAGGTGTCGAGATCAGAGTCGAGGGTGCCCAATCGACCACCGTCGTCAGCTTTAGGCGAGGTTCCCGCATTGTTGACAAGGGCGTTCAGCACTCCACCATCGAGACGCTCCCGCATCTCCACGATGGCCCGCTTGGTATCGGCGGGGTCGGACAAGTCGACCTGGATGTGATCTTCGGGTCCGGCGTCCCACGGACAGTTCTCGTCGAACGGCTGACGGGAACAGGTAATCACTCGCCAGCCAGCGCTGGAGAAACGCTTGACGGTGGCGTGACCGATACCCCGCGACGCTCCGGTGAGAATCAGTGTTCGCTTCACTTCGCTGTTGTCGACCATATGGCCCCCGTCGGTGAACCCTGATCGTAGTCCCACTGAAGCGGACGGAAGAACTGTGACCAACCTCACAGCATTTTCCCAAGTTTGAGCATCTGCTCAGGCATTGGCCGGCGAAACACAGAGAAACCCCTTGTTCCCGTACCCGCCTCTCCCACAAAGGCCTCATGACCCTTCTGGAAAACCCCACCCCCATCCCGGTCCAGTTGAGCCCGCTTCCTGTCAGCCCACCATGCGCCGGTCTCGGCGAATTGTTCTTTGGTCCCGACAAAGAACGACCTGGTCGACGGGCCCAGCGTGAAGCCCTGGCCAAGGCATGTTGTGAGGAATGCCCGCAGATGCAGGACTGTCGAGATCAAGCCCGAGAAAACCGGGAACACGGCATCTGGGGTGGCGAAACGGAGGAGGAACGAGCCCGTGCCGGCTTCGCTCCGACCTCGGCCAGTCGCCGAGCTGTGTTGGAAGCCAAGCTGGCCTACGAGAAGGCCGCCGGCTACACGTCTACCGGCTAGCAGTGCGGCCGACGGTTACTCCAAGAGGAACCCGGCTACCCGCTCACCCAGCACGATGGCCGGAATGTTGGTGTTGGCCCGCGGGATCTGAGGCATCAGCGACACGTCGGCCACCACCGCATTGTCAACCCCGTGGATGCGCCCCCGAGCATCGCAAACCGAGGTTGCTGGGTCGTCCCCCATCATGGCCGTGCCAACCGGGTGGTAGTAGTGCTGGACATCGCGCCGGATGGACTCGGCGGAGAGATCACGAGGTGGTTCGGCCATCAGGACCTCGGCCAATGCCGACTGATCCAGCAACTCTTCCGCCATCTGAAGCCCGTCTCGCAAGACCTGGAGATCATGATCGCCGTCGTCGGTGAGATACCGATGATCGATCGCCGGTGCGCTCTCCGGATCGAGCGAGGCAATCCGCACCGACCCCCGACTTTGCGGTGTCATGCAGGCCACTTCCACCAGCGCCCGACCATCGGTCAAGACGGTCTGGGTCGAGGCGCACACAGGGAAGAGATGAAGGTCGAAGATGCCGTCATCGGCCACGCTCGAGCAGGCCTTACCGAGTGTCTGTTCCTCGGGCACGAAGCCGTTGGCGACGGCCCGTGCGATCTCAGCCTGAAGCTCTGACCCAAGCGGACGAGAGGCACTGATCATTGGCTGGTCGTGAAGGTTGGCGCCGACCATGGGCAGCTCCTGCGTCAGCTCGATGCCAAGCCCAGCCAGATGCGTCGCATCGCCGATACCCGACCGCTGCAAGATGGCAGGTGTGCCATAGACCCCGGCGGCAAGAACCGCAGTGTCGGCACCAATAGTCAATGGACCGTCGACCGTGCTCAAGTGAACCACCACGCCACTCGGTGTCACCTCCAAACGATCAACGAGCGCCCGATCAAGAATGCTGAGACTGCTGTTGGCCCGCACCGGGTCGAGGTAAGCGAACGCAGTGTTCCAACGAACACCATCGACGACGTTGACCGTCTCGAGGCCAAAGCTCTCGTTGGCATCGAGATCGCAAAGATCGCTAGCCAGGAACCACCCCAGCGCTTCGGCCGCCGCCAGACAGCGGGCGTGAAACGGGCCAGCTTCATCTGGCTCGTAGGCCCGCACCTTCATTCGTTCCAAGACGGAGGCAAAGACTGGGCGGAGCTCGTCGGTCGACCAACCAGGAAGACCCCATTGGTCGTAGTCGGCGTTGTGACCGACGGCAGCAATGGCGCCGTTGTGCGAGGAGCATCCACCCAACACCCGAGCCCGCTCGAAGATCCACGGTTCCCGTCCGGCCAAAGGCCCCGACGTGTAACCCCAATCATGGGTGGTGGCCAGCATGGTGGCGTCAAGGATCTCGGGCGGCCACCCACCGCTGCTGAGCGGGCCATAGTCGGGGCCAGCCTCGACCAGCACGACCTTTACCCCGGCCTTAGCCAAACGGCCGGCCACAGCCGCTCCCGATGATCCACCCCCAAGGACCACGACGTCGGTCGCCCGATTGCTCACGGGGCGACCCTACTGCGACCACCGATGGCACCTTGCGCTGTGGGTAACCAATGCGGCCTAGTGGCAGGATGTCTCCGTGCCACAGCCAACTCTCCCGAACACCCTGGCCGATGTGCTCCGCCAGCAAGCAAAGTCACACGGAGACTCGCCGGCTCTGACCTTTGTCGACGACGCCTCGACTCTCGCCGCCTTGAGCTATCGCGAGCTGCAACGACGAAGCTCTCAAACGGCCAATGCCCTGCTGGCAGCCGGCGTCAGCAGTGGTGACCGAGTGGCCATCCTGGCTAGAAACGCTCCGGTGTTCTTTGAATTGGCGTTCGCCGTCAGCCAGATCGGGGCGGCGCTCGTAGGTCTCAACTGGAGGCTTGCGCCGCCGGAAATCGAGACGATACTGGCCGATGCCAAACCAGCTGTTCTTCTCGTCGACAGCGAACTGAACCACCTGCTGACCGACGGCGCCAAGGCCACTCAGGGTCCTGCCTCCATTCACGAGCTCTCTGGCTGGGAAGAACTCGTTGCGTCGGCCCGAGCCGACGACCCGAATCTTCCGGTGAGCCCCGACGACATCGTTTTCATCCTCTACACCTCGGGAACCACCGGTGTGCCCAAAGGGGCCCAGCTCACTAACCGAAACATGGCTCATTCGGCCTGGATCTCGGGTGGCCCCTATCTCTTCACCTCCAACAGCACCAACCTGGTGGCCATGCCCCTGTTCCATGTTGGGGGCATGGGCTACGGGCTGTCGGCCTTCTTCCACGGCGGCCATACCATCCTCCGACGAGACCCCGACCCGGTGGCTGTCGTCGAGACAATCGCCGCCCACGGCGTCACCCACGCCTTCTTCGTACCGGCGGTGATCCAGGCCATCCTCGCTGTCGACAACGTTGACCAGGCCGACTTCTCCAGCCTTGAGCTGTTGGTCTACGGCGCCTCCCCCATCGGCGATGCCGTACTCCGTCGAGCGCTGGACGTTCTCGGGTGTCACTTCCTGCAGGCCTACGGCATGACCGAAACGGCCGGCACCATTGTCACCCTGCCACCGGAGGCCCACGACCCCGATGGCCCCCGGGCCGATCTGCTGCGATCGTGTGGCCGTCCACTGCCCTGGGTCGAGCTTCGCCTGGTCGACCCGGCCAGCATCGCCGCTGGCACTCCCACCGACGTGGCGGTTGGCGATGTCGGCGAGATCTGGACCCGCTCGGCTCAAAACACACCGGGTTACCGGAACCGTCCCGACGCCACCGCCGAGGCCATCACCGACGATGGCTGGTTGCGCACCGGCGACGCGGCCTATGCCGACGATGAGGGCTACCTTTTCTTGTTCGACCGGTTCAAGGACATGATCGTCTCCGGGGCCGAAAACGTGTACCCGGCCGAGGTCGAGAACGTTCTCTACGACCATCCCGACATCGCCGAGGTGGCGGTTATCGGCGTTCCCGACGAGCAGTGGGGTGAGACGGTCAAGGCGCTGTACGTGCCAAAGGACGGCGCCAGTGTCGATACCGACGAGCTGGTCGAACTCTGCCGGAATCGACTGGCCCGCTACAAGTGCCCGACCTCGTTCGATCTCGTCGACGCGCTGCCCCGCAACGCCTCGGGCAAGGTCCTCAAGACAGAGCTTCGGGCCCCTTTCTGGGAAGGCCAAGACCGGAGAATCTCGTGACCGAGCCAGCCATCGCCGACCGCATCGAGGCACTCCTTCTCGACGAACTCGGCCCCGAAGCCAATGTTCAGGTCAGCGGCCTATCGAAGGTAACCACCGGTAAGTCCCGAGAGAACTGGCTGTTTGATGCATCATGGGTCCGCGACGGCGCAGTCGTTTCCGAAGAGCTCATCGTTCGATGCGATCCCGAGGGTGGTCTGCTCGAGACCGACCGCAGCCTCGAGTTCGCCGTCCTTCAGTCGTTGGAAACCACCGCGGTGCCGGCACCGCGGGTTCGTTGGCTCGATGCTGATGGCTCACGGCTTGGCCGTCCGGCGTTGGTCATGATCCGAGAGTCCGGCCAGTGTGAGTACTTCGCC
>CALHBU010000261.1 GCA_937930655.1 uncultured Acidimicrobiales bacterium
TCAGCTGATGCTGCTGGCCCACGGTGTTGGCTCGCGTGGCGACCTTCCGTTGCCACTGTGGATGTTCATTTGGGCCGCCGCCATCGCACTTGTGATCTCGTTCGTCGCGCTCGGCTCGCTGTGGCCAACGCCTCGACTGGCCGCCGCAGCCAATGGCCGGCGGCTGTCCGGCGTACCCGGCTCGCTAACGCTCCGATTGCTTCTGCTAGCCGGTCGAGTAGTGGCGCTCGCTCTGTTCGGCACCGCTCTTTGGGCTGGCTTGTTCGGCACCGACGACATCGATACCAACCTTCTACCCGTCACCCTGTATGTGGTGGTCTGGGTTGGCGCCCAACTCGTCGGCGGGCTGGTCGGAGACGTATGGAAGGCCATCAATCCGCTCACCACCCTGGCCCGTCTCCTCGAAACCATGACGCCTCCCCCGGTGGACCCACCGCCGGGACTTCAACACTGGCCCGCGGCCGCCGGGTTGGCGGTGTTTCTTTTCTACGAACTGGCCCATCCCAGCGGCTCGCAGCCCCGCACCCTGGGCTGGATGTTGTTGGTCCACACTGTCGTCAGCCTGGCACTTGCTGCCCGTTGGGGATCGGCCTGGTTGGCTGAACACGAACCGTTGAGCGCCCTCTTCGGCTGGCTGGCCGCCATGGCACCACTAGCGATCGTCGACGGCCAGCTCCGGCTCCGGGCACCGCTGGCCGGACTGGCCACCATGCCGGTCAAAGCAGGAACGCTGGCCGGCCTGCTGATTGTGCTCGGCGGCACCACGTTCGACGGCTTCAGCGAAAGTGAAGTCGGGAGGGACATCCTCGGGCGCCCGGAGGGATGGGGCGGAGCAGTCGTCCTCGGCCTCGGACTTGCTGTTTCAGTCGGGGTGGTGGCGGCACTTTTCAGCGCTGGGATCTGGTGGACTCGGCGGGTGACCAGTCAGTCAGACCTGGCCGATGCCTTCACCCCGTCATTGGTTCCGATCGTGTTCGGCTACGCCATCGCCCACTACGCTCAATTGTTGGTCGACGAAACACAATCATTCGTCTTCCGACTCTCCGACCCCGGCGGGCTCGGTTGGAACCTGTTCGGTGGCGCCGATGGCACCATCGACTTCACCATCGTGAGTCCCGACCTCATTGCCTGGATCCAAGTCCTGGCTGTGCTTTTCGGCCATGTCGGGGCCGTCGTGGTAGCCCATGATCGCTCGGTCGAACTTTTCTCACTGCGAGAATCGCTCCGCAGTCAGTACGCCATGCTTTTGGTAATGGTGGCCTACAGCACGCTTGGGCTGTGGTTGCTGCTCAACGCCTGAGCCACTCGCCAACCTACGGTGCCTAGCCCGGTGTCCAGTCATACACCGCCGCTGCCGTTCCGCCCATCAGCCGAGCCCGCTCGCTCTCGCTGAGGGTGTCGGTCAAGCGGAAAGGCTCGACTCCCTGGGCGTAGGTGAGCAGCTCAACGGCACGGGTCCAGTCGGTGCCCCACAGGCAACGGTCGAAGCCGTACGAGTCGAAGATCTGCGACAGAAACGGCCAGAGGTCGTCGTAGGGGTAACCCTGATTCGACAGGGTGCAGGCGCCAGTGATCTTTATGACCACGTTGTCCTGGTCGGCTAGTTCGAGCACCGAAGGAAGCTCGCCGAACGGGTTCTCGAGACCGGGCGGTTCAAACGGCTGCTGAAGGCCGAGGTGGTCAACCACCAGCCGGGTGTTGGGGTTGCGGGCGGCGAGGCCAGCCACGGTCGGCAGCCGACCCCAGCACAGAAGATTCACCGGCAAACCGCTGGCCCCGGCTGCCTGTAGCACTCGGTTGAGGCCGGGGTCGTCGGGATCGGTCGGTACCGATCCAACCATCATGATCCTGATGGCGACTGCTCCCGCCACATCGGCCCATGCCTCGATGGTGTCGCCAACCCCCGGGTCTGAGGAATCGACTGGCTTTATTAGTCCGAACCGAGTGGGGTGCGAGGCGTACACCTCGAGGGCGTAGCTCTCATCGAAGCGGTACATCGTGTATGGCGACACCAAAAGCGCCCCATCGACTCCGACCTCGTCCATCGCCACGACCATGTCATCGCCCGTGACCTCGGGAGGTCCGTGCAATACCGCGGTCCACGGTCGCTCCGGTCGATCCCGTTCATAGCAGTGGACCTGGGCGTCGATGATGGTGTTGCCGTCCTGGCTCATGACATGAGTTATAGGCCGGGATGGCTCAGGGGGTCGAGATCAGCACCAGCGCATCGCCGTCCCGGTTCGGGGCACCGAGCGCATCGAGATCGATCGTGGCTACCGAGCGATCGTCTGTCTGCACCACCACCAGCCGGGCATCGTTACCACTGGGATCGAGCCAGGCCACGGCCGCCCCATCGTCGGACCATGCGGGTGAGCCAGTTTGGCCAGCCGCCACCGGTAACAGCTCTCCGGAGTTGACCTCGAACAACTGGGCGGCAACTCCTTCCGGTCGAGCCCCGGACGTGCCGGCGACAGCACCGACCGAGTCGTAGAGCAGAAGCCACCGGCCCGACGGTGAGATAGAGAGAGCGAGACGCCCAGTCGGGTCGACAAGAACGTCGGCATCAAACGCTGCGGGGAGAGCGATCTCGCGATCGGAGCCCACCAGGAATGTGTCGCACGACTCGCTACAACGAACCTCGACTCTGAACTCTCGGTTGGCCGCAACTACCCGATGCTCCGATAGCTCACGGGACCCGGTGAGGTCGTAGACCGCAGTACTTCCATCGGGCTGCAGAACTACGGCACCGAAACCAGGGGCAGGAAAGTAGATGACATCAGCGCCCACTTCGTCGCTTACGACAACCTGGGCCTCGGCCAGGTCTTCGCCCGCCGGCCGGTCGACGACGGATGCGAACAGCGCACCCTCCGGCTCGCTACCGGCCAGGGGGCCAACCACGGCCAAGCGGCCGGCCGTCTGAGTGGCAACAACGGCAGCGTCGGTAGCCAGGAAATCGGCTCGGGTCGGGTCGGCGAGGTCGACCAGGTAGCTGCCGCCATTTGCCGGGATGACGACGGTGGGCCCCGGATCGGGCGCCGTGTCGGTCCTCACGTCAGTGACCTGACCGGTGGCTAGGTCCACAATGCTGACGCCCCGCACGCTGGCGTAGGCAGCGGTCGCGTTCAGACCCAACGATTCAAGGGCTTCGGTGGCTGCCGCCCGACGTTCGAACTCAGTCGGCCCTTCGTCCTCCACCGCGTCGGGCAACGTTGGTGGAACGGGCACCTTCTCGAGCGACGAGACCATGAGCCCGCCGATGACGATGAGAAGGAGGAAGATCGGCACCGCCACGATCGGCCGAGAAAGCAGCGAGCGCTTCTCGACATCGGGCGATGCCAACCTCATGCCTTCGGGCACGGTGGACTCGGCGCTCGGCAGCACGCTCGCATCGCCATCGGTCGACTCATCCGACCAACTGGTGTTCGCTTCGTTGCCTGCCATGGGTATCCCGAGAGTAGGTTCGTTACACGATGAGTGAAACCCACTTCCGTTTCCGATGGGCTCCGCAATTTCGGCACCTGCTGAAGTTCAGCCGCTTTCGCTGGGATCTGGATGGCGTCAGGATTCACGACGACGGCAACATTTCAATCACTCTTGGCCGTCGGATCCTCCACACCACCACCGACAACATCAGTGGTGTCGAGCTGGTCGAGGGTCTGCTTTGGCCTCTCAACCTCGGGGTTCGACGACTACCGACAAGCCGGAAGGTTTCGTTCGCCACCGACTCCGGCGATGGGGTGCGGTTGACCTTCCGGGAGCCGGTCAAGCCAGCGGCCGGGCCGCTCTGGCACAACGAAGTCACCATCACCATCCAGGAGCCCACCGAGCTCCTCCCGGCGCTGCTGGCGGCTCGACGGTCGGCCGAATCGCTTTCGTTGCCGCTGACTAAGCCCGCATCTCCAGAACTTCGGGACGAAGCTTGAGCCATACCGCCAGGCACGATGCGCCGGTGATGACGAACGCGGCAATACCGACCGGGGCGCCGACCACTTCGGCCAACTCTCCGAGAGTGATCATGCCGAGAGGGAGAACCCCAATGGCCATGCTCAACAGGCCAAGACCCCGGCCTCGTCGTTCGTCGTCGACCGCGGCCATCACCAGCACCCCCTGGGTGCCGCCGAAGAAGCCCATCCCGACGGCTGCCAAATAGAGGAAGAAGGCTGTGACCACATAGTTCTCGGTTGCGACAAAACCGATGGCCATGATGAAGGCAGTAAACGACCCGAAGACATAGGCCCGGCCCCGGCTCTTGGGCACGACGGTGATCATCAGAATGGCCCCGGTCATCATGCCAAAGCCCATCATGGCGGCCAGCAGTCCAAGCAGGGCAGGCCCGACGTCGAGACGGTCCCCGATTCGTTGGACCAGGGGGGTGAACGAGAAGAAGAACAGGTTGATACAGACCGTGACGCCAAGGACGCTAAGCAGGCCGCGTTCTGATCGCAGCATGCCGAAGGCTCCGAGAAGATCTCGTACGCCCGGTCGGGCGGCAGGTGGATTCGACGCCGGCCGAGGAGCAAGCACGAACAAAAAGAGGGCCATGGCCAGCATGCCGGCCACTAAAAAGAAGGCGGCATCAATGCCGATGGCCTGAATCACGGCTCCTCCGAGCAGGGCGCCGACGGCTAGCCCGGTCGATGAGCTGAGCATCTCCAACGACATGGCGTTGTCGATGGCGACCGGCCCGACCATGTCGTAGATCAGGGCCCGACGGCTGGTCATGTCGATGACCCAGCTGACGCCCACCGCGACCATGAACGGATACACCATCCACAGTTGGAGAAGATCGGCGGTCGACAACAGGCCGAGCCCGATGGAAAGCGGGATGAGCAGCATGAACTGAACCACCACGGTGCTCCGACGATCGAAGCGATCGGACACAACGCCGCCGACAATGCCACCAAGGAACAACGGGGCCCACAGCGCGACGCCGGTCAGTTGGATGAGCCGAGCAGAGCCCGTGAGATCGTTGGCGATGAATGCTCCGACGAAGCTGACACCCCACCGGGCCATCTGCCAGAACCAGCCGGACAGCAGCACCCACCGATAGCCGGGGGTAGCCAGCGCCCGGGCCGAGCGCGGCCCAGAGTCTGTGGGGGCGCCTACCCCGGAAAGAACGCTGACCGATCGAACCACGATGGATCAAGCTACTAACGACAACCGCCGAGACCTGCAACGGTGGTAATCGAACATATGTTCGATTACCGTCGAACATATGTCCGCCAGTGTCCCCGAGATTCTTCACGCCGACCTCGACGCGTTTTACGCCTCGGTGGAGCAACGCGACGCGCCGGAGCTGCGGGGACGACCAAT
>CALHBU010000262.1 GCA_937930655.1 uncultured Acidimicrobiales bacterium
CGCTCTGCACCCCGAGAAGCGCCATTTCCTTGTTGTGGTCGACAGGGAAAATGAAGTTGGAGGCATGACCGGTCGAGCCACCGGGATTGGGTAGCGGACCTTTGTCGAGCAGGACCATGTCGGTCCACCCCAGCCTGGCCAGGTGGCCGACCAGGCAGTTGCCGACGATGCCGGCTCCAATCACGACGACCTTCGCCGAGGAGGGCACGGTGGACGAGGGAATGTCAGTCATCCTGGTACTGTAACAGCGTTAATATATCACTGGTGTATCAATCATGAGCGAGTTCACGCTGGCCGAACAGGCCTATCAGCAGCTGCGCGACCGTATCGTCCGACTGGAGTTCGCACCCGGCGACGTTCTTCGAGAGGACGAACTGCGGGCCACGCTGGGCATTGGCCGTACCCCCATCCGGGAGGCAATTCAACGGCTGGCCAGAGAGCACTTTGTTGTCGTTGTACCCCGCCAGGGAATGTTCGTTGCCGGGATCGACGTTTCCGAGTTGTCGATGCTGTTCGAAACCCGCACCGTGCTCGAGCCCTACGCCGCCCGGCTGGCCGCCAGCCGTGGTGAAGAGGCTCACTGGGACAGCATGACTGCCGCCCTCGACGGCACCTTGGCCGCGCTGTCAGACCCGGCTGACCTGCTGGCCATCGACCGACGTTGTCACGAACTCATCTGGGAAGCGGCTGGCAATCGCTTCCTACTCGACACCCTCGACACCCTGTATGCCCAGAGCGATCGGCTCTGGCATCTCTACCTCTCCGATGTGGCCGACATGAGCGATGCGGTGGCCGACCACGGTGTCATCCTCGAAGCGCTGAGGGCCGGAGACGGAGATCGGGTCGCTGAGCTGGTCGAGGCCCACGTGCGGTCATTCGACGAGCAGATACGGGACGCAGTGACGGAGCGGCTGACCTCGCCGCTTGGATAGAATTTTGTAATCCCAACAACAGTGAGGCACCCGTTATGGCCTTCCCGTCCGATCTAGAGATCGCCACCGGCGCCTCGCTTGCTCCCCTCAACGAAGTCGCTGACGCAGCTGGAATACCGAGGGAGTACCTCGAGCCGTACGGCAGCGGGGCGGCCAAGATCAAGCTTGAGGCCATCGATGCCATGGCCGACCGTCCGCGGGCCAAGTACGTCGTGGTTTCGGCCATCACGCCTACGCCGCTTGGTGAGGGCAAGACCACAACCACCGTTGGTCTCGGGCAAGCCTTTCGGCACATTGGCCGTTCGGCCACCATCGCCGTTCGGCAGCCGTCGATGGGGCCGACCTTTGGTATCAAGGGTGGTGCGGCCGGAGGCGGCTACAGCCAGGTCGTCCCCATGGAGCTGCTCAACCTCCACCTCACCGGTGACATGCACGCGGTTACCGCGGCCCACAACATGTGTTCGGCTGCTCTCGATGCTCACCTCTACCACGGCAACCAAACCGAGCTCGATCTCCACAACATCACCTGGCGGCGGGTGCTCGACGTCAACGATCGTGCCCTTCGCAACACGGTGATCGGCCTGGGAGGGCGGCTCGATGGCATCCCCCGGGAAAGCGGGTTCGACATCACAGCAGCCAGCGAAGTGATGGCGGCCCTGGCCCTTTGTACCTCGTTACAGGATCTGCGGGCTCGTCTGGGTCGCATCGTGGTGGGCTACACCAAGAGTGGCGAGCCAGTGACCGCCGAGGAGATCGAGGTGGCGGGCGCCATGGCGGTGATTCTGCGGGAGGCCATCAAGCCCAACCTGATGCAGACGCTCGAGAACACCCCGGCGCTTGTTCACACCGGTCCGTTCGGCAACATTGCCACCGGCAACAGCTCAATCGTGGCCGACCAGATCGGCATCCACACCGGCGACTTCCTCATCACCGAGGCCGGTTTCGGAGCCGATATGGGCGCCGAGCGGTTCTTCAACATCAAGTGCCGCAACTCGGGGATAGACCCCGACGCCGCGGTGCTTGTTGCGACCGTCCGGGGGCTGAAGGCCCACTCCGGCAAACACAAGATCGTGGCTGGTCGTCCCCTGCCCGAGGCGATCCTGGCCGAAAACCCCGACGAGGTTCATCAGGGCGGCGACAACCTTCGCAAGCAGCTCGAGAACATGCAGATCCACGGCTGCACACCGGTGGTGGCTATCAATGTCTTCCCCGGTGATCACGACGGCGACATCCAAGCCATCAAGGAGATAGCCGAGGAGTACGGAGCCCGGGCTGCGGTAGCCACCCACTTTGCCGACGGCGGACGAGGCGCAACCGAACTGGCCGAGGCAGTGGCCGAAGCAGCCAACGAGCCAAGCCAGTTCGCGGTGCTGTACCCCGACGAGATGCCCCTAAGGGAGAAGATCGAAACAGTTGCCACCCGGGTGTACGGGGCCGACGGGGTCGACTTCGCACCCCCAGCCAACAAGCAGCTCGACACCTATGAGAAGGCCGGCTTTGGTCACCTTCCGGTCTGTATTGCCAAAACTCACCTCTCGATCTCGTCCGACGCGTCGCTCAAGGGCGCCCCGACCGGCTGGACCCTTCCGGTGCGGGAGGTACGAGCCTCGGTTGGCGCCGGCTTCGTCTATCCCATCTGCGGCGACATGCGGACCATGCCAGGACTAGGTGCCGCGCCATCCCTCCAGGGCATCGACATCGATGAGGACGGCGAGATCGTCGGCCTCTCCTGACCGACCAGTCGGTTTTCTCCAATAACAGCTAACCGGCGACCTCGGCACCCGGTACCTCGGGTTCATCGTCGACCATCTCGGCCGGGAAGCCCGGTGCGAGAA
>CALHBU010000263.1 GCA_937930655.1 uncultured Acidimicrobiales bacterium
ATCGAGCCGGGTGGCGGCTGGAATCGCGGTCAGCCGTTCCTTCGGCCTCATACGGGAAACCCTCATTGCCGCAACGTTGGGCGGCACCATGGCAGCCGATGCCTTTCGGGCTGCCATGCGGGTTCCCAACATCATTCAGAACATGCTGGGCGAAGGGGTCATGGGTGCCTCGTTCGTGCCGGTGTACGCCAAGTTGGTCGAGGACCGAAACGAGGCCGAAGCCCGACGGGTGGCCGGCGGTGTGCTTGGCCTTCTCATCGCGGTTGTGCTGGCAATTGTCGCCTTCATCGTTTTGTTGGCTGGTCCGGTGGTCTCGGTGCTGGCCAGTGGTCTCACAACCGACACCCATGATCTAGCGGTCCGGTTCACCAGAATCACCGCCATCGGCATAGGCATACTCGGCATCTCGGCCTGGGCTCTCGCCATTCTCAACTCCCATCGGCAGTTCTTTCTCGGATACGCCGCGCCGGCGTTGTGGAACCTGGCCCAGATCGCCGTGCTCGTCGTTGTCGGGTTCATGGTGGCGTTCGCCGACGACACCCCCGACGGAGGCGGCCCCAGTACCGATCGCATTGCGCTCTGGCTGGCGGTCGCGGTCGTCGTCGGGAGCTTCCTCCAGTTGGCGGTGATGGTGCCGCGGGTCCGGGTGCTGACTCAGGGTGTTACCCCTCACCTCCGTCGGGAGGGTGAGGTGAAGACCGTACTCCGCCGGTTCGTGCCCGCAGTCGGAGCCCGAGGAGTGGTCCAGATCTCCAGCCTGGTCGACCTGCAGTTCGCCAGCTACCTGGCAACCGGTGGGCTTGCCATCTGGAGCCTTGCCCTCCCCCTGTACCTCCTTCCGATCAGCGTTTTTGGCTTCAGCGTTGCCACCGCCGAGCTAACCGAAATGTCCCGCCAGTCGGATCGAGCTACCGCGGTTGCCGGACGAGTTCGCCTCGGTCTTCGCAAGGTTCTCTTGGCGGCTGGGCTTTCAGCTGCCGGCCTATTCTTCGCCGGAAGGGCGGCTGGGGCGACCCTGTACCAGTGGCCAAACGAGCTGCTTGGCCAAGGCACGTTCTCGTCAGACGACAGCATTGTGCTCGGCTGGACCCTGGCGGCCTACGCCTTGGCGCTGCCAGCGGCCATGTCGGCTCGAGTCACCCAAAATGCGCTTTTTGCGCTCGGAGATGTGCAGCGACCGGCTCGCATTGCGGTGATCCGTCTTGTGGTAGCGGTCGTTGTTGCCCTTCTGGTGGTCTTCCAGGCTGAACGACTGACGGTCGTTGCCGGCGAGATCAGCGGCTGGGATCAGCTCCCCAACTTCCTCCCCTGGGAGCCGTTGCCGAAGGATGTGCGGCAAGACACGGCCGCCTCCCATTTCGGACCAGTCGGCCTTGGCCTTGCCGCCATGGTTGCCTCGTGGGTCGAATGGGCGCTGTTGCGACGAGCGCTGGTGCAACGGGTTGGCCAGTCACTACGAACCGGGCTTGGCCTTCCGGTGTTCGCCGCCAGCCTGGCGGCCGGAGTTGGCGCCTGGGCCGTGCAAGCCATCCCCGGCCTCGGGGCGCCGTTCCAAGGTGTCGCCTGTGGTGTTGTCGCCCTGGTTGTGTACATCGGTGCCCTCCGCTTCCAGGGTCTGGTACCGCGGCTAGGCTGACCGCATGATCAAGCTGATTAAGCGCTGGTGGAGCTACACGGCCGCCAAGCTCACCGGAGAGTTCAACGAGAACGCTGACCCCAAGGTCCAGTTGGAGCAGGCCATACAGGAGGCCCAGGACCAGCATCGGCGTCTCAAAGAGCAGGCGGCCAATGTCATCGCCAACCAGAAACAGACGGAGATTCGACTCAACCGCACCATGGAGGAGTACGAAAAGATCGCCGGCAACGCCAAACAGGCCGTCATGATGGCCGACGACGCCCAAAAGGCAGGCGACGCCACCAAAACCCTCGAATACACCCAGGCTGCAGAGTCGTTTGCCAACCGGATGATCGCCCTGGAGCGCGAGGTCGAGGATCTCAAGTCCCTTCACTTGCAGGCCTCACAGGCTGCCGATCAGGCGAAGTCGGCCGTGAACCAGAACTCGGCTGCCCTTCAGAAGAAGCTTAGCGAGCGCCAACAGCTGCTCTCCCAGCTCGATCAAGCGAAGATGCAGGAACAGCTCAACACGGCCATGTCCTCCCTGTCGGAGACCGTGGGTGATGAGGTTCCTTCCTTCGAGGAAGTCCGAGCCAAGGTCGAAGGTCGGTATGCCAAAGCCAAGGGCATGTCCGAGCTCAACGAGGCGTCGGTCGAGGGTCGCATGCTTGAGGTCGAGCAGGCATCGCTCAATGTCGAAGCCCAGGGCCGCTTGAGCGAGATCCGGTCACAGCTCGGACTCGACGCTGCACCGGCCAGTGCCCCCGCAGTCGATACTCAGGCTGAGCAGCAGGCCGAACCGGGCTGAGCCCCAGCCATCGAGTTGCTATTGCGGGAGAATTACCAGGTCGTCTCGATGGATGACCTCGTCGCCCAACGCTTCCGGTAACTCCGCCGTTTGCCGACCGGCGTTGGCCTCGATATCGGCGCTGGTCCATCTGACTCGGCCTTTGGCGAACACCTGACCATCGGTGTCGACGATCTCGACCGCATCATCGATATCGAAACCGCCCTCAACGGCCACGACACCGGCCGACAGCAGCGAACGCTGTTTGGCTTGCAGCGCCTGGCGAGCTCCGTCGTCAACGACGACCCGCCCCGACGCCGGCAGGGCAAAGCCAATCCACAGCTTTCTCGCTGAGAGCCGCTGGTCCTTGGCCCGGAACGTGGTGCCGACTCCAGGGGTACCGGCAGCAGCTTCGACGACCACATGATCTCGCCCCGCGAAAGCAATGACCGTCTCGACCCCGGACCAGGTGGCAATCTTGGCCGCAGCCAACTTGGACGCCATACCGCCCTTGCTCTGCTCCGAACGAGGTCCGCCCGCCGCAGCCTCGAGTGTCTGGTCGATCTCAATGATCTCCTCAATGAGGGATGCCGTATCGTCGACTCGAGGGTCGGCAGTGAACAGGCCAGCGGTGTCGGTCAGGAGAATCAGCTTCGAGGCCTCGATCAGATGAGCGACCAGGGCCGACAGGCGGTCGTTGTCGCCAAATCGGATCTCCTCGTCGGCGATCGGGTCGTTCTCGTTGATGATCGGAACTACACCCAGCTGCAGAAGGGCTTGCAGGGTGCCCCGGCTCTTCAGGTAGCGATTGCGGAACATGAAGTCGGTCGGAGCCAGCAGAATCTGACCGGCTAAAAGGCCGTGGGCGGCAAGCGCGATCTCGAATGCCCGCATGAGCGATGTCTGTCCGACAGCAGAAGCCGCTCGCAATACCGAATCGTCGACCGACGCCCCCGCCTCGATACCAAGTTGGGGTCGTCCCGCAGCAATTGCTCCGCTGGTGACGATGACGACCGACATGCCGTCGCGGCGGCAGGCAGCGACCTCAGTTGCCAGCTTGTCCAGCATCCCGGTTGAGATCCGACCATCGTCATCGACCACCGAAGACGAGCCGACCTTGACCACCAGTGTGGAGGTCGGGGCGACACTCACAGATCGTCTTCCCAGTCGAACTCGAAATCGCCGATGCGGACGGTGTCGCCCTCGCGGACTCCCGCTTTCCGCAGTGCCTTGTCGACGCCAAGACTGGTAAGTCGATACCGGGAGTACTCCAGTGCCCCCGGGTCGTTCAGATCGGAGAGCGCCACCGCCCGTTCGGCGCTGCGCCCCACCACCCGATAACCGGCATCGTCTTCTCGAATGATCTCCACACCAACCGGCTCGGGGCGGTGAATGGTGAAACCTTCCCGCTTGCTTTCGTTTGCTCTGGCCTCTTTGATCAGCCCCGACACGTGCCACAGAAGTGGTTGGAGACCGGTGTTGGTAACCGAGGAGATCTCGAACTCGACCTGGGCATCGTCGCCCCAGTCAGTCGCTTCCAGAACGTCGGACTTCGATCCGACAACCACCGCCGGTCGGTCCAGTAGGTCGGGCTGATAGGCACCGAGTTCGTTGCGCAGAACTCGCAACTGTTCGGCCGGCGACGCGCCATCGATGGCCGAGAGATCCAGGAGGAACAACAGCACACGAGCCCGCTCGACATGACGGAGGAACTGATGGCCCAGGCCGACGCCTTCGCTGGCTCCTTCAATGAGTCCCGGAATATCTGCGACGACGAATTCGGTGTCTCCATCGAGCTGCACGACGCCGAGGTTCGGCTCCAGTGTGGTGAATGGATAGTCGGCGATCTTGGGTTTGGCCGCACTAACCACCGAAATCAATGTGCTCTTGCCGCAGTTTGGGAACCCGACCAGGGCCACATCGGCGAATAGTCGAAGTTCGAGGCGGTACCAGATCTCCTCGCCTGTCTCACCCTGTTCAGCAAAGGCGGGCGCCCGACGCTTGTTGGAGAGGAATCGGGCGTTGCCCCGACCTCCCTCACCACCGGCGGCAGCCCGCCAGCGATCGCCATGGTTGTTGAGCTGGGCCAGCTCCTCGTGGGTCTCGTGATCGAGGACCAGGGTGCCTTCGGGCACCTTGACCACGAGCTCAGGTGAGCTCTTGCCGTGGCGTCCGCCACCTGAACCATGGGTTCCGTTGCCGGCGATACGGTGCGGGTGGTCCCGGAAGGCCAGCAGGGAGGCAACGTTGCGATCGGCTTCGAGCCAGACATCGCCCCCATCGCCCCCATCGCCACCGTCGGGGCCGCCGAGCGGTACGTGAGACTCACGCCGAACCGACACACACCCGGCGCCACCGTTACCGGCCCGGGTGCACAGATTTGTCTCGTCGACGAAGTTGGACACGCCAGTCAGGATACGGGTGTCAGACCGGCGAGAGCCGGAAGACTACTAATCGACGAGGACGTCGACCAGCTTCCGGCCTTTGCGGAAGCCAAACTTCACTTTGCCCTCGGCGGTGGCGAACAGGGTGTCGTCGCCGCCTTTTGACACATTGCGTCCGGGATGGAACTTGGTACCGCGCTGGCGGACGATGATGGCCCCGGGCCCAACGGCAGTGCCGTCGAAGACCTTCACGCCAAGTCGCTTGCTCTCGGAATCGCGGCCATTCCTAGTTGAACCGCCACCTTTAGTCTTTGACATGTCAGCCTCGCTTGATTCCGGTGATCTCGATGGTGGCGTGCGTCTGGCGATGGCCATAACGGCGCCGCTGATTGGTGGTGCTCTTGTAGGTGAAGCCGTCGATCTTCTTGCCCCTGGTCTCTTCCAGGATGCGAGCCGAAACGGTTACGCCGGAGAGTTGATCGGGGGTGGAGAGAACGTCGCCCTCGTCGACTAGGAGGACGGGCCGCAGCTCGACCTCGGAACCGGGCTCGCCAAGGCGTTCCACCTTGAGCGTTTGTCCTTCTTCGACCCGGTACTGCTTGCCACCGGTGGCTACGACTGCGTACATAGAGGGTCCAGGCTACCCGACCTCGGCGCCGCTCCCACGCATCTCACGGCATGAGGGTTGCGTCTATGAGGTGGCCTCGACCCTCACAATGAGGGCATCCGGAGGAAAGCGATTCCAGCAGGCCCTCTCCTATGCGCTTGCGGGTCATCTCGGCCAGGCCCAACTCGCCGATTTCGAACACCTGAGTCCGGGTCTTGTCCCTGCTCAGCGCTTTGCGGAAGGTCTTCAGAACCTCGTCGCGGTTCTTGCGGTTCTCCATGTCGACAAAGTCGATAACGATGATGCCGCCGATATCCCGGAGCCGCAGCTGGTGGGCCACTCCCTCTGCTGCCTCCAGATTGTTGCGGAAGACGGTTTCCTCCAGGCTGGAGGATCCGACGTTCTTGCCGGTGTTCACGTCGATCACGGTAAGCGCTTCGGTGTGCTCGATGATCAGCGAGCCCCCCGACGGCAGCCAGACCTTCGTATCGAGTGCTTTGTGGAGCTGTTCGTGGACGTGATAGCGCTCGAAGACGGGAAGCTTCTCTGCGTTCCGGTCATAGAACTCGACTCGGTCGGCAAGTGCCGGAGTGATGACAGACACATAGCCCGAGACCTCGTTATAGAGCTCCTTGTCGTCGATGATGACCGACCGGTACTCCTTGTTGAACTCCTCCCGAATGACCCGAGTCGACATGTCGGGCTCGCGGTAGAGAAGCGACGGTGACTTGGTACTGGTCGAGAGCTTCTCGATCTGGGTCCATTGATCGACCAGTCCAGCGATGTCACGCTCAATCTCTTCGGCCGTGACGTTCTCTGCCGCAGTGCGAACGATGAGTCCGTGACCTTTCGGGCGAGCCTTGTCGAGGATCCGCCGCAGACGCTTGCGTTCGTTGTCGGGCAGCCGTTTGGAGATGCCGTAGGTGTCGCTGTTCGGCACCAGCACCACGAACCGGCCAGGTAACGAGACCTCGGTGGTGAGACGGGCTCCCTTGTGCGCGATCGGGTTCTTGGTGACCTGACACAGGACGTTCTGTCGGGGCTTGAGGATCTGCTCGATCTTGGGGTTGCCACCGGAGCTGTCGTAGTCGGACTTGTCGTACTGGACATCGCCCCGGTAGAGCACGGCGTTCTTGGGAGTGCTGATGTCGACAAACGCCGCTTCCATACCGGGGAGGACGTTCTGCACCTTGCCAAGGTAGATGTTGCCGTGGATCTGAAAGACGTCGTCGCTGGGCCGCGAGACGTAGTACTCGATGAGGTTCCGGCCCTCGAGAATAGCGATGTGGGTTGCATCGTCTCGCTTGGAAACCACCATCGTGTAGCGACCGATGGGGCGACCTTTCCGGCTCTTTCCTCGACGGCTCTCGAGCTGCGACTCATCGAGTTCGACCGGACGGTCGGCCACGATCTGCTCGACCGGCGTCGCCGCACCTGACTTGGAGCGATTGTTACGGCGTCGACGGCGACGTTTCTGGCCATCGCCGCTCTTCTGTTCGCCGTCTCCCCCACCGTTCTGTCCCCGGCCGTCTCTGCTGCCTGAACCGCCGCTGCCTGAACCGCCGCTGCCTGAAGAACTATCGCTGGCTTCGCCGTTGCCCGATTTGTTCCCGCCAGATTTGTTGCCGCCACGATTTCGATTCCGGTTGCGATTCCTGGACCGGGACTGACCATCGCCATCCTGGCCGTCTGACTTCTTGCCGTCAGTCTTATTGCTAGGAGTGTTCTTGCCGTCGGCGTTCTTGGTGGGGGGCGGGGAGCTCGGAATCGGCATTGAGTCGCCGATTTTCGGTTTGCCCCCCTCGGGAGTAGCGGGAGTTACGCGGTCAGCATTGGGCTGATTGGGTTCGGAGGCTTCGGACATTGATGTCGTCCCTTCTCATGATGCACGCTCGAGGGCGTGTGCAGTCGAGGCGTCGAAGCTGATTGGCTCCGTTCGTTCGCCGTCGACCAGCGTCCATTGGGTGATACGGCGCACCCAGCCTTCCGAGAGGTCTGACGTTGTTTCTCTGTCCAGCACTCTGATGAGTTCGGCTGGACGAAGTGAGACCTTTTCGGTGGCTAGTACCGCCACGAGCTGCACCCCGTTATTCGTCGGCCCAGCCACCTCTAGTTCGAGAATGGCGGGGCGGACATCGACAACAGTGGTTTTTCCTTTTCGCTCACGTTCGAGCTCGAAGGTTGTGGCGGCACAAACGACCGCCACGGCAGCTGCTACTTCAGGGGCCGGGACACCGAGAACCTCGATGTTCCAGAGACAGCAGGCAATTGCCTCCTGCAACGAGGCCGTCCCGGGAGGCATTTCCCGCACTGCGGTGACGGCCAGGCCGTCAGGAAGCACGGCGGTGAGCCGGGAGGGCAGGTCCTCGAGGTCGATTGAAGTAGCCAACTCGACGTCGAGGTATTCGGCTTCCGATTCGTGACCAACCGAGAGTGCCAAACCGAAGCTGAACTTGGGCCGGGGCGAAAATCCCTCGGTATAGGCGACCGGAAGCCTGAGCTTTCTGAAGGCCCGTTCCATCAGCCGGGCGAGATCTCTGTGACTGACGAATCGGATCTTGCCTTGCTTGGTGAAACGAACCCGGAGCCGCATCCGCTCGGGGTTGGCAATTCCCTTGTTCGAGGGCTCCGTTGCCTTGATCGGGGCTGACGGCTCTGTCACCGAGCACCCGCTTCAGCTGCTGTGAGCAGCTTCACCGGTGTCGCCCCGTTGAATGTCAGATCCTGGCCTGTGCCTTGGCTACCGCCGGCTGGTGGGGTAGCCGAGGCGACGACATGTTCGATGCCGTAGCCGGTGCACGCGCCGCAGTCATAACAGGGTGTCCAGCGGCAGTCCTCGAGACCGACCTCGGCCAGGGCGTCCTGCCAGTCCTGCCACAGGAAATCCTTGTGAAGCCCGGCCGAGAGATGATCCCACGGCTGAGCTTCGTCCTCGGTGCGGTGGCGATAGACGTAGTCGTCGACCGACAAGCCATGGGTTTCCATGGCCGTGGTCCAGCGCTCGAGATCGAAATGCTCGGACCACTCCTGAAAGACGCCACCGGCCCGCCACACATCCTCGATGACCGGACCCAGACGACGATCGCCTCGACTAGCCAAACCTTCGACCAGGGTTGCTGAGGGATCGTGCCACTTGAGCTGCACGCCCTTCGTTTTGCGGGTGGCGTCACGGAGCAGGTTGACCTTGCGTTGCAGTTCTTCGGCCGTGTTCTGACCGAACCACTGAAACGGGGTGAATGGCTTTGGTACGAAGCCACCGACCGAAGCGGTCACGCTGGCTCGTTTGTTGTGCTTCTTACCAATCTCGACGCAGTTCTTGGCCAGCTCAGCGATGCCGAGGGTGTCCTCGTCGGTCTCGGAGGGAAGGCCAATGAGGAAGTAGAGCTTCACCCGCTGCCAACCCTGGGAGAAGGCAGCGTCGACGGCTTCGTAGAGGTCTTCTTCCCGAATCAGTTTGTTGATGATCTGCCGCATACGCCAGGTGCCGGCTTCGGGTGCGAACGTGAGGCCGCCCCGCTTGGCCCGATTCAGCTGAGCTGCGATGTCGACGCCGAAGGCATCAACCCGGAGACTTGGGAGGGAAACTGAAACCGGTCCGCATCCGGTGTTCTCCGCATCGTCCATGATGCCGTTGACGGTCGGTTCGATTCCGGAAAAGTCTGCCGAAGAGAGGGAGGTCAGCGACACCTCGTCGTAGCCGGTGCGCTCGAGACCGTTCTGCACCATGGTGCGGACCTGGTCGGCCGGACGTTCCCGTACCGGGCGGGTGATCATGCCAGCCTGGCAGAAGCGACAACCTCGGGTACAGCCTCTGAAGACCTCGACGTTGAGGCGATCGTGAACCACCTCGGTCAGTGGCGCCAACTGCTCTTTTGGATAGGGCCACTCGGCAAGATCAGCCAGCGTTCGCTTCTCGATGATGGCCGGGATACCGGGCTCTATGGGCCGTGTCTCAGCCAGGCGACCATCGACGTAGACCGCTTCGAAGAGCGAAGGGACGTAGACCCCTTCGATCTGGGCCAGGGCCCGCAATAACGTGCCGCGATCGCGGGCCGGATCAAGCCGCCACGGAGCCAAGACGTCGGTGATCTCTCCGACCACTTCTTCGCCGTCGCCCAACACGACCACGTCGAGGAAGTCGGCCAGTGGCTCGGGGTTGTAGCTGCAGTGACCGCCGGCCATGACAAGCGGATGGTCGATGGTGCGGTCGGCGGCCCTGACCGGCACGCCAGCCAGGTCAACGCAGTTGAGCACGTTGGTGTAGGTGAGTTCGGCCGAAAGGTTGAAGGCGATGACATCGAAGTCGCCGGCCGGGGTGTGGTGCTCGACCGAGAACAGCGGAATATCCTCGGCTCGCATGATCTCTTCGAGGTCGTTCCATGGAGCGTAGGAGCGATCGGCTTGGGCATCAGGTCGCTCGTTGATGATCTCGTAGAGAATCTGCAGACCCTGGTTTGGCAGCCCGATCTCGTAGGCGTCGGGGTACATGAACAACCAGCTGGCCAGTGCCGGGTCTGGTGGCGTGGCTTTCGCTCCATCTTCGCACCCGATGTAGCGAGCTGGCTTCTGCACGCGTGCCAGATGGGGCTCAAGCTGCGGCCAAACGGAGGTCATTGAGGTGCGATCCTATCGCCTCTGACGAGAGGCGAGGAACACGGACTACCGCCCCGGTCATCACAGCTAGACAGGCGAACCGCGATGACGGTGAACGGCAACGCTCTGGACAAGACCGAGGCCGAGAAAGCCGGTGATCAGGGAACTGCCGCCGTAGCTAATGAACGGCAACGGAACGCCAGTGATCGGCATCAGCCGAATGTTCATACCAGCGTTCTGAAAGATCTGAAAAAGCAGGAACGAAAACACGCCGATACAGATGAGTGTTCCAAACGCATCTCGGGCCAGTTGAGCGTTCCTGATGATGCGCAGCAGGACAAGCGCTTGCAAGCCGAGCACCACCGAGGTTCCTATGAAGCCGTTTTCTTCACCGATCGAGGCGAAAATGAAGTCCGTTTGCTGCTCGGGGAGGAACCCAAGCTGGGTTTGCGGCCCGTCCAGGTAGCCCTGGCCGGTGAGGCCACCGGAGCCAACAGCCTGGACCGACTGTCGCTGGTTGTAGTTCATGCCCCGAGGGTCGGCATCCTCGTCGAAAAAGGCCACCAACCGGTCCTCCTGATAACCCTCCAGCACTCCTGTGGTGAAGGCCAACGTGAACACACCGATGCCGGAAGCGATAAGCAGGAGCAGCACCCTTATGGGTACGCCGGCAATCAGGAAAATCCCGAGAGCGATGAAGCAATAGACCAGTACCGAACCGGTTTCGCCTTCGAGCAGGACTAGAAAGCAGATGGCGGCCAACATGCCAAGAGCAGCAACGATCCGTGGCGCTTCCACTGATCCACTCCGGCCAGTGAAGACCGCAGCAAGTGCCACCACCAATGTCAGCTTGGCGAACTCTGCTGGTTGAAGCGACATCGGTCCGATCTGGAACCAACCCTTGGTTCCCTTGATCTCAGTACCAAGAGGAGTCAGCACGGCGATCAGAACCGCAAGCGAGATCAGGTACAACAAGCCAAGGAAGTTGCGGATCTCCCGGTAGTCGACGAACGCCACCACCAGCATTGCCACCACTCCGATCACCAAGAACAGAGCCTGTTTCGTGACGAACGTCGAGCCGGTCGGCGCGGCACGAGTGGCACTGAAGATGGCCATCAGCCCCAGCAACGACAACACAATCGCCGGGAGTACGAGCAGCCAGTCGACGTTTCGGAACTTGGCCCGTTGTGCTTCGCCCCGAAGGCGCGGCGCGTTCTCGGCTGACAGTGCGGCGGTACTTGTTGCGGTCATAGCGGGCCCCTCACAAGTTCGGCCTGTTCGGATGAAGGCTGGGCGTCTTCTGCACCCTCCGCTTCAGATGGCGGAGGATCAGAGCTGCTCGGCACTGGCGTCGTTGGGGGGCTTGTGGTCGGAGGTGCTGTGGTTGCAGGAGGCGCCGTGGTTGTCGGGTCGGTTGGTGGCGGGCTCGTGGTTGGCCCGGTCGTCGTCGGCCGTTCCGGGGCTTGACCGGTTGACGGTGAGGCCGGTTGTGTCGCCGGTGGGGCTGTTGGTCCCGGAGCCGGGGCTGGCGCCTCGGACTGATCGCTTTGCTCGTCGGCCTCGTCGCCGCCCAGTCCACTCGGCAGATCGACGATGCGGGGCCGGTCTGGAATCGTCCCCTCTTCCCCAGCTAGCGGTGCCTTGGGGATCGATTCGTGACCAGCCAACAGGTCGAAGAATCGCCTGACGGCGGGAGCGGCAGCATCGCCACCAAAGCCAGATTCTTCGAGCACCGCGGTTACCGCATACCGCGGGTTCGGCCATGGTCCGAAGGCCGAGAACAGCGCGAAGTCGGCCTTGTTGGTCACTTCAGCAGTACCGGTCTTTCCGGCAATCGGATAGTCGTCGAGAGGGAAGCCGTTGAATGCCTCAGCACCGGTACCGGTGCGTGGGACTCGCAGCATTCCTTCACGGATGGCGTTCAACGTGGTCCGGTCCAGTGGTTCGTCGACCGCCAGCCGTGGCAGGAACTCCTGCACGAGCTCACCGGATCTGCTGGAGGTCACCCGATCGATCAGTCGCGGCTGATATCGGGTGCCGCCGGTGGCCAAAGTGGCGTAGGAGTTCGCCAGTTGGAGGGGTGTGACCAACAAATCCCCCTGACCAATAGAGAGGTTGACGTTGTCGCCGGTGAACCAACCGGCGTCGTCGCCAAACTCGGCCTTCCGGTTCTCCGGGGTCGGCACTCGACCACCGTTCTCGCTCGGCAACTGAATGCCGGTTGGTTGCCCGAAACCGAACTGGACGGCTGTGTCCTGCATGATGGTCTCACCGAAGGTGTCCTGCTCGACCCAAAACGTCTCACCAAGCGAATAAAAGTAGGTGTCGCTCGAGATCTCGAGGGCTCGACGAAGATCAACGCTGCCATAGACGGCCCGGCCAGCATTTTCGAAACTACAACCGGCACCGCCGGTGGTGTTGTTGCAGTTGGCGATGATGTGAACGCCTTCGTCGTCCCACAATTCCCATTCGGTTCTGGCGCCATTGCGAAGAGCGGCGTAGGCGGTGACGTGTTTGAAGGTTGAGCCAGCCGGGTAGAGGCCCCGGGTTGCCCGATCCAGAAACGGCTGGTCTGGTCTGTCTCGGAGGTAGGCGAACTGTTCTGCGCCAATGCCAAAGATGAAGTTGGAGGGGTCGTAGGTCGGCAGCGACGCCATGGCCACAACCGAACCGTCATTGACATCGAGGGCCACCAGACTGCCGGCCTGACCCACATGAGGTAGACCGTCGCCGTCCTCGCTAGGGGGCCGGAGCTGAGCCAGTCGTAGCTCATCGGCCAGAATTGCCTCGGCGGCAAACTGAAGATCGATATCGATCCGGAGGTGGAGGTCGTCGCCCGGGACCGCCTGTTGCAGCACTCGAACGGTACCGATCACCCGGTTCTGGGCATCGATCTCCACCCGGCGGATCTCCGGCACACCCCGCAACACGTTCTCGAACAGTTGCTCGACCCCAGCCAGTCCCAGTTCGTCACCGGCGAAGTAGATCTTGTCGTCGTTGGCGGCGTTGAGCTCAGCCGCCCGATCCTGGTTGGCCACCGTGCCGGTGTAGCCAATGATGTGAGACCCGATGGGGCCGTAGGGATAGGTGCGAATCCACCGTCGCTCGACCTTGAAGCCGGGAAGGGCCCGTTCCTGGACCGACACCCACACCTCTTCGCCGACATCCTCCGCCACCACCACTGGCTTGAGGGTCCCGTTCCTGGCTGAAAGAAAGCGGCGCTCCAGGTCGGCCACCTTTGTCTTTATTCCGGCCCCGTTGAGTTCGTCAGCCAGTTCCTCGTAGATGTCCTGGCGCTCTTCTTCGTCATAGTCGCGAAGCTCGGTCCAGTCGAGGACTACCACCAGCGATTCCTCCCGTCCGGCCAGTAGTCGACCTTTGGCATCAAAGATCCGACCCCGGGGAGCCTCGGTGTAAATCTCTCTGGTGTTGTTGGCCAGCACCGCCTGCTCGAACGCCGGGGCCGACATCACCTGTAGAAACCACAGCCGGGCTTCCAAAGCACCAAAGAGGGCAACCGCAAGCACCATCAGAAAACCCAAACGCCGACCGGACGAGAGCTCGCTCATCGGGCACGCACCGCCTCGCCCGAGGCGGCCGACGACACATCGGTCAGCATTCGACCAGCCAGCCGGGCCGCCAAATGGACCAACGCGGCACCAAACAGTGCCGACCAACCCAAACGGGGCAGCCACTGGTCGAGCGGTGGTGGATCTTGGCCGAACACGCCGCCAACGAACCAGGTCAGGGCGGTCACCACCACCACTGCTCCTGCTCCCTGCACCGTCCGGAAGGAGGCGCCAGCCTCGAGAATGCGGACCCTGGCATTCACCAGTGTCCAGGCAGCCAGGCAATACACCAACGCATGGATGCCAAATGGACCGAACTGGAAAAGGTCGACCATCAAACCGAGCACGAAACCGGCCAACGCCGCGGTATTAGCTGAACCCACCAGACCGATTCCGACCAGCAACAACAGCGGCAGATCGAGCCGCGAGTTGCTGGGCAGAGCCACCTGATCAAAGCCGGTGGACTGCACCAGAACGGTGGCCACCATGACGACCAAGGCGATGGGCCAGCGAACGATCATCCGGGCTCCGGGACGAGCAGGATGGTGAGGTAGGCCAAGCGTTCGAGATCGGCTGCGACCTCGATGGTCCGAATGTCTCGCTCCTCGTCGACGACAACCCGACCAACAGGTATACCGCCCGGGTATCGACTGCGATCGAAGCCGCTGGTTTCGAAGGTGCCCCCGGTGGTGACGGCCTCGAGTGAGTCGGCTTCGATGTCGACGACGATGTCTTCGCCCTCGCCGGAACCACTGGTAACGCCGAGTGCGCCGCTCGCTGGTGAGACAACACCGACGCTGAGACGGGGATCGGTGATGAGTCGGATAATCGAGCGGTCTGCTGTCACCAGCACAACCCGACCAACCAGGCCTTCGCCGGTGACGACCGGCATGTCCTCCTCGACCCCGTCATCGCTGCCGCGGTCGAGCTCGACGATCCGCTCCAACCCGGTGCGGCGGTCTGACACAACCCTCGCTGTCACCCGGGGGGTGTCATCGATGAACTCAAGTTCGGTGGCGGCTAACAGTTGTTCCAGTTCCAACTGGTTGTCGGGCAACTGCTCGACTCGACCCTCGAGCTCGGCCAAACGCTGACGCAACCGGGCGTTCTCCTCCTCAAGGTCGTCATAGTGCACAGCGCCGTTCCAGCCATCGGTTACCGGACTGATGGCCCACCCCAACCCGCTGCTGACCGGTTGGGTAACGGAGAAGACGGCCCGTCGAAGGCTCTGAACGGGGCCGAACCCGCGAGCATCGATGGTCATGAGGGCGAGAGCGGTTGCCGCCAGGAGAACGACGAGTCGCCGCGAGGGAACAGTTGGACGGGCCACCGATCGTCGGGGCTAGTCCTGCTGGTTCGGGTACAGATTCCGGAGGGAGTCGTACGCCTCCAGATACTGGCCAGAGCCAATGGCAACAGCATGCAAAGGGTTGCGGGCCATGAGGATCGGCATACCGGTCTCGGCTTCGAGCCGGGTGTCCAGACCGTGCAGCAAGGCGCCGCCGCCAGCCAGCGTGATGCCGTGCTCCATGATGTCGGCGGCCAGCTCCGGCGGTGTCTTGTCGAGCGTGACCTTCACCGCGTCGACAACAGCGCTGACCGGCTCGGCCAGTGCGTCCCGAATCTCTTCGGTTGTCGTCACGATGGTCTTGGGAAGACCGCTGACCAGATCTCGACCGCGGATCTCGGCCTGATACTCCTCGGGCAACCGATCGGCCGAGCCCAGGGTGATCTTGATCTCCTCCGCGGTTCGTTCGCCAAGGGCCAACGAGTATTCCTTCTTGATGTAGTTGATGATCGACTGATCGAGCTCGTCGCCGCCGATGCGAACCGACTGACTAGCCACAATGCCGCCGAGGGAGATAACTGCGACTTCGGTAGTGCCGCCACCGATATCGACGATCATGTTGCCGGTCGGGTCCTGCACCGGAAGGCCAACACCGATAGCAGCCGCCATCGGCTCTTCGATGATGATGGCCTGGCGGGCACCGGCGAACTCGGCGGCGTCGCGAACGGCCCGCTGCTCGACACCGGTGATTCCCGATGGAACGCAGATAACAATCCGGGGCTTGGCCACCCAACGTCCGGGGCTGACCTTCTGGATGAAGTACCGGAGCATCTCTTCGCAGATGTCGAAATCGGCGATGACGCCGTCTTTGAGGGGGCGGATGGCCTGAATGTGGCTGGGGGTCCGACCAATCATGCGCTTGGCCTCGATACCCACCGCCAACGGACGTCCGGTGTTGACGTTGATGGCCACCACCGATGGCTCGTCAAGAACGATGCCATGGCCTCGGACATACACCAGCGTGTTGGCTGTTCCGAGGTCGACGGCCATATCGCGAGCGCCAACCGAGCCCAACACACTTGAGATTCGTTTTGCACCCATAACTGTTCCCCCTCCACAGGGAGAGCCGGCTCCTACGGGAGCACTGGCGGTTTCAGCCTACGAGAGGCCAGGGATGCCCACAAGAGCGCCCCAGGGCGAGCCTTAGACCAGCGCCGGGAAAAAGATGCCTATTTCCCGCTCGGCTGATTCGTTGGAATCGGATCCGTGAACGAGGTTCTCGGTCATGATTGTGCCGTAGTCGCCGCGGATGGTTCCCGGAGGTGCTTCGGCCGGGTTGGTCGGTCCCATCATGGTTCGCACGATGGCGAAGGTGTCGTCTGGACCCTCGAGAACGGCGACCATGGCCGGGCTACGACTCATGAAACTAGTGAGATCGTCGTAGAACGGCTTGCCGACGTGCTCCTCGTAATGCCGCCCGAGGATGTCGGCATCGAGGAGCCGCAACTCGGCGGCCACCAGGGTGAGACCCTTGCGTTCGAAGCGGGCAAGAATGTCGCCTACGAGACCCCGTTCAACGGCGTCAGGCTTGCAGATAATGAAGGTTCTACTCACGACGCGATGCTACCTTCGGGTGACCAGCGACCACCCTGGGTGATTTCGCCGCTTGCGTCCGGCCTGTCGGTTACTTCGTCCGACGGCTATAGCTCGTCCTCAGCCGACAGAACCGACCGAGCTCGGGCCCGGATCTCGCCCACCACATAGAGGCTGCCCGAGACCAGAACGAGATCGTCGCCGGCCGTGACCGCTCGGGCCCGCTCAAAGGCTTCGATCGAATTAGGAATGATCTGGGGCTCGATGCTGAGTTCCCGGGCTGCGGCGGCCAGTTCGTTAACCGGCAGCGCCCGTGACCACGCTGGCTGGGTGACGATGACGGCATCGAAGTCCCGGGCGCCGAGGGCATCGAGCATCTCGACCGGGTCGCGCCCCTGCAGCATGCCTACCACCAGGACCCAGCTGCCTAACCGGGCGAACTCGGTGTCGAGGGTGTGCTTGACCGCCATGGCCCCATCGGGATTGTGGGCTCCATCAAGAATGACGATGGGGTCGTGGCTCACTACCTCGAAACGAGCCGGGAGTTCGACGTTGACAAGAGCTTCTTCGATCACTTCCTGCTCTAGGGCACGACCGAAGAATGCCTCGACCATGGCCAACGCGGTGGCCATGTTGTCGCCCTGGTGCTCGCCGTGAAACGGGACGTGGAGCTGTTCGAAAAACGCATGTGCCGTTCGAACATCGATGACCCGACCGCCGACCGCCGGCAGATTGCTCTCGACGATGAAGTCGACGTCGGCGGCCCAGAGATCGCGGCGGTCCTCCCGGTCGATCACCTCACGGAGCTCGGCCAGCTGGCTGCCAAGAACCACATGGCTGTCGGGCTTGATGATGCCGGCTTTCTCCCCCGCTACCTCTCGCTGCCAACCATCAGCGCCATCGGTGTGGTCCTTGCCGATATTGGTGATGACGGCGACGTCTGATTGCACGACGTTGGTTGAATCGAAGCGCCCCAGCAGACCCACTTCGACAACGGCGACGTCTACCCCTAGCTCGGCAAACCACACGAAGGCTGCGGCGGTGAGCAGGTCCCACCTGGTCGGTCGACGCTCGATGAGCGGCTCCACGTCGGAGAGAAGGGTGAGCACCCGGGATAGGTCGTCATCG
>CALHBU010000264.1 GCA_937930655.1 uncultured Acidimicrobiales bacterium
CGTTCAAAGGCACCGGCCACCGACTCATAGAGCGACGAGGGAACAATGACAGCCACATTTCCCTGCCCAAGATCGGCCAGCTCGCCTATGGCCAGAGCGGTCGTGGCATCCTCGATCGAGCCTGAGGCGGCAACCACTTTCGGTGGATCACCATCGGCCCGGACCGCCGACGGCGGCTTCAGCCCCGGTGCGGCATAGGGCAGTACCCGGGCGGCAAAGTCCATCGACGGACCAGGAATCCGATAGCCAACGGTGAGCTCGGTACGACGGGGTGGCCGCTTGTCGGGGAGATGGTCGAGCACCTCGTCCCAGCTGGCATGAGCCCACGCCCCGGTCGACTGAGCGATATCGCCAACCACTGTCATGGACCCGTTCAAGGAGCGCCGGGTGAGGACTCGTAGCTGCATCGGCGACAGATCTTGGGCTTCGTCGACGACGATGTGGCCATAGGTCCTGATCTCGTCGACTTCGGGTCCACGACGAGCATGCTTGGGACGGGGGCCGAGTCGCTCGAAGGCTTCGTCGAGCACCGGAACATCATCGACGGTCCACAAGACCTTCGGAACTTCTCTTGTCGGGTGCCACGGTCGATAGAGAGCCTGCACTTCGGCCTCCGACAAGCCAGCACCCGCCGAACGAAGCAGCGGAAGAGAACCGTAAAGATCGTGTACGAGATCGGCCGGGGTGAGTATCGGCCACATCCAGTTAAGGGCGTACCGAACAAGCTCGTCACGTCCGACCGCATCCCGAACCGCATGGGGCTCGGCTCCGTCGGGATGTGACGCCGCTAGCGCCTCGAACACGCTAGTGACCACAAACTTCCTGGCTGCGTTGTGGCTTCGGAAACGACGGCGGGCCTCGGTGATAATGCGCTCGGACTCCTCGACTCGGAGTCGAAGGCGACGTAGGCCCATGCCGACAACGAGGTCTTCTCGCAACCGGCGCTGACGATCCCGCATCGCCCGCCTGATCACCCCGACCATTCGAAGGTCGCCCTTGATCCTGGCCGCGTCCATAGAGTCCCGACCCTGCACTCGGACACCGGGAATGAGGTCGGCCAACACCGAAAGCTCGACGCCTGCTTCGCCCAGGGATGGGAGCACCTGTTCGATGTAGCCAAGGAACAACCGGTTTGGCCCAATGACCAGCACACCCTGGTCTTCCAGCGGGAAGCGATGGGTATAGAGCAAATAGGCGGCCCGGTGGAGGGCAACCACGGTTTTGCCGGTTCCAGGGCCTCCCTGGACGACGAGGACGCCAGGTAGCGGACCGCGAATGATCTCGTCCTGCTCGGCCTGAATGGTGCCGATGATGTCCATCAGCTGGCCGGTTCTCGATGTTTCCAGAGCGGCGATCAACGCCCCCTCGCCGCGGAGTTCACGGCCATTGACCGTTACCTGCTTGGCTCCAGCGGCTGCGCCCAGGAACTCATCTTCCAGACCCAGCAGGACGCGGCCGCGAGAGATGAAGTGACGACGTCGGACCAGACCCTGGTCGTCTCGTCCGGTAGCTCGATAGAACGGCTCGGCGGCCGGGGCCCGCCAATCGACAATGAGCGGCTCCTGATCGGTGTCGGCCACCGCGATCCGGCCAATGTGATAGCTGCCGCCACCATGATCTTCGTGCTGATCGATCCGGCCAAAGCACAGAGAACGGTCGCCGATGTCGAGATCACGCAGTCGATTGGCGATGTTCTCGTTGATCATCTCCCGTTCCCAGCGAGCCTGGTTGGTACCACCGGCCCCGACTTCGACCATCGACTGGAGGTTGAGGGCCTCAAGACGCGTCTCGTCCAGTCGTTTATGGGCTCGATCGAGATGGGCCTGTTCGGCGGCAAGCTCGGGATCGGGTTCGGTCACCGCACTCCTGGGTCGGGGCTGTAACGGGGGGTCAACCATTGTATGGGTCGATCGCCAGGTACCGTTCTGGTAGTGATCAACCCCACTTCTGACTCGGCATTTCTCCGAGCCACCCGCGGTGAACCTGGGCCTACGGTGCCGGTGTGGTTCATGCGGCAAGCCGGCCGCTCGCTCCCGGAGTATTTCGAGGTCAGAGGCGACGGCTCCATCCTCGATGCCATTCAGGACGCCGATCGGGCCACCGAGATCACGCTCCAGCCGATCCGCCGGTACGGCGTCGACGCCGCCATCTTGTTCTCCGACATTGTCACGCCCATCTGGGCCGTTGGTTTTGGTATCGACATCACGCCTGGCGTCGGCCCCACCTGCGAGCAACCGTTCGCCGGGGCCGCCGATCTTGACCGGCTACGACCAATAGACGCGGCCAACGATCTCTCGTTCCAGAGCCAAACGGTGCGGAACCTGGTGGCTGAGCTGGACATCCCGTTGATTGGCTTCGCCGGCGCTCCCTTCACGCTGGCCAGCTATCTGGTCGAGGGGAAACCCTCTCGTGACTACGCCAAGGTCAAAGCCCTCATGACCGGTCAACCGGAACTCTGGCACCAGCTCTGCGACCGTCTGGCCGACTACGCCATCGCCACCCTCACCGCCCAGGTCGACAATGGCGCCCGAGCAGTCCAACTGTTCGACTCGTGGGCCGGTGCCCTTCGTCCCGAGCACTACCGGCAGTACGTCTTTCCCCACTCTCAGAAGATCCTCGATGCCATGGCAGACCTCGGGGTGCCACGCATCCACTTCGGCATCAACAGCGGTGAGCTGCTGGACCAAATGGCTGAAGCTGGCGCCGACGTTGTCGGCGTCGATTGGCGCACCCCGTTGGCCGTGGCCAGGGAACGCACCGGTGGCCGGGTTGCCCTCCAGGGCAACCTCGACCCCGGTCTTTTGCTGGCTCCTTGGGACGTACTCGAGGCCGAGGTCCGCCGGGTGCTCGCAGACAACGCCGGCAATCCCGGCCACATCTTCAATCTCGGCCACGGTGTCTTGCCCCAGACCGACCCTGAACAGCTGAAACGAGTGGTCGACCTGGTCCACGCCGAGGGCAAGGCGAACCCTGCATGATCACCAGAGCCAACCCTGCATGACCAGCGACGCCGAACCCATCGTCGTGCTAGGTGGCGGGTTGGCTGGTCTCACGGCCGCCTTCGATCTCCATCGGGCCGGCCGAGATGTCGAAGTCCACGAAGCCAGCGATCGATTCGGCGGAAAGATCGCAAGCTCACCGGTTGGTGACCGGCTGGTCGATGCTGGCGCCGATGCCTTTCTGGCCCGCGTCCCCCAAGGCAAGGCGCTGTGTGAGCAGCTCGGTCTGACCGATCAGCTCACCAGTCCGGTTGCGCCGGTACCCGCCTACCTTCACCGAGCTGGCAAGTTACGACCGCTTCCCGAAGCGACCATGCTCGGCGTCCCGACCGATCTCGATGCCCTGGCCGCCAGCGGTACGGTGAGCACCGAGGCAGTAGCCCGAGCCGGTCTCGATCTCACCCTCCCGGCCACCTCTACCGAGGGCGATATCAGTGTGGGGGCTTACTTCCGGCAACGGTTGGGTGATGAAATCACTGAGCGACTCCTCGACCCCATGATCGGGGGCATCAACGCCTCCGACATTGACCGGTTGAGCCTTCAGTCGGCTTCACCGCAGTTGGCTGCGGCCGCGGGCCGCCACCGTTCGATCATCGAAGGTGTTCGAGAGCTGCGAGCCAGCCTCGGTGCAGCCCTAGGTTCGGGCAACTCAGCGCCGGTCTTCCACGGGCTCACCGGCGGCACGGCCTCCATCATCGATGCCCTGGTCGACCACCTGCCGACCGATCGGCTTCACCTCACGTCACCGTCGCTTCTCCCCGGAACCGGGCCGACAGTTGTGGCCACTCCTGCTCCAGCGGCGGCGGAGCTTCTGGCAACTGTGGCCCCTCGAACCAGCGCCCTACTGGCTCAGATCGAGTACGCCTCGGTGGCCCAGGTAACGGTCGAACTTCCAACGTCGGCCGTCGATCCTGTGCTCGATGCCAGTGGCATTTTGTTTCCCCGAGTCGACGGAATGATCATCACCGCCTGCACCTGGTTCAGCACCAAGTGGCAGCACTACGCCCGACCCGACAGCGTGCTGCTGCGGATGACCTCGGGCCGCTTCGGAGATCGGCGAGCATTGGAGCTCGACGACGAGACTCTCACCGCCACCCTGCTCGGCGAGCTTCAGACCGTCATTGACATCGCTGACCAACCATTTGCGGTTCGAGTCCATCGTTGGTTCGATGCGCTCCCCCAATACGTGCCGGGGCACGCCCAACGGGTAGCCGACATCTTTACCACCCTGGCCGAGGAAGCGCCTCACATCACTCTCGCCGGCGCGGCCTACCGGGGCATCGGCATCCCGGCCACCATCCAATCAGGTCATGACGCGGCAGAGGTCGTGCTGGCCAATGGATGAAACTCGAAGCATCCCTCGACGCCTCCCGACCTCTCTTCACTGCGTTCTCACCGGCGTCTGTCTTGCAGGATCGGTTCCTCCGTGGGGTTGGTGGCCACTGGCGTTCGTTGGTTTTGCTCTGCTCGATCGGTTGCTGGCCACCCCTCGGCGCCGCGACCGCTTCAAGCGAACGTGGTTGGCCACTGCCGCCTGGCTCTTTCCCGCCATGCTGTGGATGTGGGACCTCACGCCGCCCGGATATGTCGTCGCCGCCGCCCTCTATGCCGTGTACTTCGGCGTGGCCGCCGCACTCACCCCACCCGAGCCAACGGCTCGGCGCCTGGTGCTGCCCGGAACGTTCGCAGTTGCTGAGCTGGCTCGCTGGTACTGGCCCTTTGGCGGCGTGCCGCTGGCCAACATCGCTCTCAGCCAGGTCCAGACCCCGCTGGGTCAGACCGCCAGATTGGCCGGGCCGCTGCTGGTCATCGCCCTGGTCGTCGCCGGGGGTCAAGCCCTCTCAGCCGCAATCGCCGGTCAACAACGGGCGGCCAGAGTCGCAGTGAGCATCATGGTTCTGGCCGTGTTCGCTGCCTATCTCCACCCTCGGGCCTCGGTGGTGCGGGAGGTCGATGCAGCCCTGGTTCAGGGAGGCGGGCCGGTTCGTACCCGGGCCTCGGGCGACCAGGAACCGATCGTGCTGGCCCGCCACGTCGAAACCACCAACGCTCTGGAGCAATCAGTCGACCTCATCCTGTGGCCGGAGAACGTCGTCAACCCCGGCGCCTATCTGAGCCAGGACACCGCGGCGTCCATCGTCTCCCAGGTGGCGATCGACCAGAACACCACCCTTCTCGCCGGCTGGTTCTACGCCGTCAGCGACACCGCCACCGTCAACTATCAGGCCGCTATCACCGCCGATGGCGTCGAGACTGATCGCTACGACAAGGTGCGCATCGTCCCGTTCGGCGAGTACGTACCGCTCCGAGGTCTGGTCGAGGCCACCGGTCTGGCCGATGCCATTCCCCGTCGCGACGCCATCCCCGGCACCGGTCCCGGCCTGCTCGACACTCCGGTGGGACCGGTTGGTGTGTCGATCTCGTGGGAAGGGTTCTTCGAGCGGCGCGCTCGCGATGCCACTCGGAATGGCGCCCAAATTCTGACCAACCCCACGAATGGTTCGTCGTTCTGGCTCACCCAGGTGCATACCCAGCAGGTGGCCTCCAACCAGCTTCGAGCCATCGAGAACGACCGGTGGGTTCTCATGGCCGCCCCCACTGGCCTGTCCGGCGTGATCAACCCCGATGGCGAGCTACTCCAGCGGACCGACATCGGCGAGCGGAGACTGCTCACCACAACCGCAGAGATGCGAACCGGCCGCACCTTGGCCAGCTATGTCGGACCATGGCCTGTACTCGTCTACGGTTTGGCCGCAGCGACCGCCGCCCCGCTCGCGTCCCGCCGAAAGCCCAATAGCCCGATAGCCCAGACCACGATCTGAACGAGGATGCCCTGTGACTGACTCCTCCCCCGTCCCTCTCACGGCCCGACCTGAGTGGGAGGCATTGCTTGAAGGAGTCGAGACCCCCATCGACCTCCGCGCCGCCTTCCGCGACGATCCCGGTCGAGCCGACCGCTTCACCATCGAGGCCGCCGATCTCGTCGTCGACTTCTCCAAAAACCTCATCGACGACGACACCATGCAACGGCTAGTTGCTCTGGCCGAGAGCTCCGACCTGGCCGAGCACACCGCCGCGATGCTGGCCGGTGAACCGATCAACAACACCGAACGGCGGCCGGTGCTTCATTCCGCTCTTCGGCTGCCAGCCGCCGACTCGCTCACCGTCGATGGCCAGTCCGTTGTCGCTGACGTGCACGAGGTACTCGACCAGATGGCAACCTTTGCCGACCAGGTTCGCTCCGGTCAATGGAAGGGTGCCACCGGAAAGACGATTCGTACGATCGTCAACATCGGCATCGGGGGCTCCGACCTCGGACCCAACATGGCCTACCGAGCCCTGGCACCCCACGTGGCACCGGGCTCCGATTCCGGAATTGAGGCCCGCTATGTGTCCAACGTCGACCCAGCTGACATAGAAGCCGCCCTGGTAGGCCTCGACCCAGAAACCACCCTCTTCATGGTGGCGTCGAAGACCTTCACCACGGTGGAGACACTGAGCAACGCTCGCCAAGCACGCGAGTGGCTGGTCTCGGCCCTGGACGAAGCGGCAGTGGCCAAGCACTTCGTCGCGGTCTCGACCAACGCCGAGAAGGTCGCCGACTTCGGAATCGACACCAAGAACATGTTCGGGTTCTGGGACTGGGTGGGTGGCCGATATTCGGTCGACTCGGCCATCGGTTTGTCTCTGATGGTCGCCATCGGTCCCGATGCCTTCCGGGAGTTCCTTGCCGGTTTCCGGGCCATGGACGAGCACTTTCTCTACAGTCCGCTCGACCAGAACGCTCCCGTGTTGGCCGCACTGATTGGTGTGCTCTACCGCAACATCCATGAGTTCCCGACCCATGCCGTGCTCCCCTATAGCCAGAGGATGGACCGGTTCCCGGCCTACCTGCAACAGCTCGATATGGAGAGCAACGGCAAGCGAGTCACCCGAGACGGCACCGCCGTAAACCACGACACCGGCCCTATTGTCTGGGGCGAGCCGGGAACCAACGGCCAGCATGCGTTCTACCAACTCATCCATCAGGGAACCACGGTGGTACCCGCCGACTTCATCGGCTTCATTTCCCCCACCACCGCCACGGTCACCGAGGACCAGCAGCACCAACACGATCTCCTCATGGCCAACTTCTTCGCCCAGACCGAGGCTTTGGCTCTGGGCAAAACGGCTGACGAAGTAAAGGCCGACGACACCCCCGACGAACTGGTTGCCCACAAGACCTTCCCTGGCAACCGGCCGACCACCACCTTCCTGGCCCCGGCCCTCACCCCGTCAGTACTCGGTCAACTGATCGCCTTCTACGAACACAAGGTGTTCGTCCAGGGAGTGCTCTGGGGCATCAACAGTTTCGACCAATGGGGAGTTGAGCTGGGAAAGGTGTTGGCGACAGCCATCGGCGAGGAGCTCATGGCCGACACCGACCCCGACCTTGCCCACGACAGCTCCACCAACGCTCTCATCCGTCGCTACCGAGCCGCCCGATCCGCCCGATCCGCCGATCTGTAACCCCACAGTGCCGAGAACGGCATTGTCAGCCCACAGTTCTGGAGAAAACACGGGAGCTGACGAGCTACAGCTCGAGGAGAAGTGTGACCGGACCGTCGTTGAGAAGATCGACCGCCATGTCTGCGCCGAAGCGGCCGGTTGCCACCGTTGCTCCCAACGCCCTCAGCTCCTCGACCACCAACTCGATCAAAGGTTCAGCCACCTCAGGCCTCGCCGCAGACACAAACGAGGGGCGGTTGCCCCTCCTGGCGTCGCCGTAGAGGGTGAACTGGCTGATGATCAGAATGCCGCCGCCGATGTCGGCTACCGACAGGTTCATCTTGTCGTCTTGGTCGGAGAAGATCCGCAACTTCACCAGCTTGGCCGCCAGTTTGCGGGCCATCGCCTCGTCGTCGCCTTCGGTGACGCCAACAAGAACGCACAACCCCTGATCGATGCTTCCCACAACCTCCTGCCGGCCGCCGTCATCCTCGACCGACACCGAAGCCCGCGATACCCGTTGGACCACTGCCCGCATCTCAGCCCAACCGCCGTAGCTCGGCGTTGCCGATATACGTCACCAACACCGCGACGAAGGCCGCCGCCGCGGCCGCCGAGATGGTGTTACCGACGCCAATCGAGCTGGCCACAAGACCCAGGATCAGAGCGCCAATCGGGGTGAGACCAGCCTGCACAAGTACGTACAACCCCATCACTCGACCCATCAAAGCCTGGGGCGTTGTCGACTGAATGAGACCCTGGTTCATGTTGATGTAGAACCCTCCGGCCAGGCCCATCACAAACACAAGTGGCCACAACTGGTTGTAGTCCGTCGTGCGGCCCATCAGAAACGTCATGGCCGAGCCAACCATCAGGGCCCGTTGAAACAGGGTGCCCTTGTTGGCCATATCGCCCTTCTTCATCACTACGACCGAACTACAGGCGATGCCGACTCCCATGAGGGCAAACAGAGGAGCAGCATCCCCTGAGTCTCGTCCCAGCTCTTCCTTCACGAAGGCCTGCAGCGTCACCATGACAGCGGGGTTCACGGTGAAACCGGCAATTGTCAACAGCGTGAAAAGTGTGAACAACGGTGGGTCGCCGCGCACATGGCGGAGAGCATCGATGGTCTGGGCCAGCACCGGCGACCGTTCGGTCGGGCCATCGTGGCCCGGTACCCGGAGCCGGAAAAGAAACAGGAGTCCGACGGCGAGCAAGGCTGCCTGAAAGTAGAAGGCGCCCTCGAATCCGAAGCGATCGCCAACCAGCTTGGCCAGGACCGGGCCAGTGACCATGGACACCGTCATGGCCAGCGCATTGACGGCGATAGCGCTGAACAACTTGTCCTTGGGTACCAGCACCGGAATGAGCGATGCTCTGACTGGTT
>CALHBU010000265.1 GCA_937930655.1 uncultured Acidimicrobiales bacterium
TAATTACGTCGATGCAACCACCCGTCAGCAATGTACGCATCGACGGTGGCCACGTCAACACTTTCCGTACCCGAATTGTCAAGAATCGCGCGGTCCGCGCGACCCAGGCATACTGGAGTGTGGACGCCGCCGACCATGACCTGATCGCTCAGCTCCTTACCGAAGCGGGCCTCGGCAGTGCAGTGAGCGCAGACGATGCCGGCAGCGAGCGCGGTGTCTTCAGCACCGTCTGGAGAATCAAACTCACTGGCGACCCAGGGACGGTCATTGCCAAGCTCCCCGTTGTTGGCCCGAACGGAACAGCCGCCAGAGTGTCGGGCGGGTATCGCCGAGAGTTACTGGCCTATCGGCAGCTGTTGCGTGGCCGACCTTTCCACCCTGCGCTGCTGGCTGCAGTCGAGGACGACGACAATGGGGTGGCTCTCCTTCTCGAGGATCTCGGCGCCCACCGGGCAGTCGATCAGCTTGACGGCCTCGCTCGAGCTGACGTTCGCGCCGTCGTCGAACAGTTGGCCATCCTCCACTTGGACTACGCCGACGTCGCCGACCTCGAATCCCTTGCTGTTCGCCGCTCTGCTCCCTCCAGCTTCGACCCGTCCCAGCTTGCAATCGGTCTCGAAGCGTTGGCCGACAAGGTCGATGATCGGACCCAACAGACGTTCTCGGCCGTGCTCGACAACCGACGGAAGCTTCTCGACGCGTTCGATGACCTGGCTGGCCGCACGCTGTGTCATGGCGACCCGCGAGCCGACAATGTGGTGTTTCGCCCCGATGGCAGCGCGGTGTTGTTCGATTGGCAGCAGTTGGCCATCCAGCACGGCGAAGCCGATCTGGCCTGGCTCATCGCCACCAGCGTCACCACCAAGACAAGAAGAGCGACGGAGACCGAGGCCATCGCCCACTACGCCGAACGAAGCGGTCGCAGCGCGGACGAAACAACCGAGCGCTACCGGCTTGGCCTCCTGCTTCCTGCTCTTGCGGTTCTGTTGCTAGCCCAGCGAAAGGTCAGTGAAGGGCGAGCGGCGACCATGGTGGCCACATCGATTCAAAGGATCGCCGCCGCCGTGGTCGACTTCGAGGTTGCCGAGATCTGACCCAGGGGGCGGTTCAGGATTTGAAGTCGTCGGGGTTGGCCTCTTCGAGGAACTTCCTCAGCTCCTCGACCATTTCCTCTTCTTCGACCGCATCAGCCGATTCGTCCTCGACCTCGTCGTCTTCGATTCCGGCGTCTTCGATGAGTGCTTCTTCGGCCAGGATCGGGACCTGCGCTCGAACTGCGATGGCAACGGCATCAGAAGGACGAGCCGAGAACGTCTGAACATCACCAGCGGCGTCGCGGACATACAGTTCGGCATAGAACGTGCCCTGGCGTAGCTCGGTCACCACGATCTGTTCGATCGTCGATCCGAGGCCGCTGATCATGCTGGTGAGCAGATCGTGGGTCATGGGACGAGCCGTCGGTGTTCCCGACAATGCGAGATCGATGGCGTGGGCCTCGGGGCCTCCGATATAGATCGGGACGGTGCGACGTTGTCCCTCCGTTTCCCGCAGTACGAGAATCGGCGCATTTGAGGGCATCTGGACTCGGACGCCGACCAACTCCATTTCGACTGCCATGTCCTCCACGCTAGTACCGGAACAGCCCGACCAACCAGCGCGTTTGTTAAGCGTCGGGAAAGAACTCCCGGGTGACCTGTCGAGCCATGGCTTCTCGCATGGTGGAGGCCAGTCCTGACATGGCCTTCAGGGTCTCGGAGGTCTCTTGTTGGGCATTAGGTGACCGACGATGCGCCATTGGCTCAACGATCTGGGCGACCAGTCCGATTTCCCGCTCGGCGCTCAACCGGAAGGCCCGAAGATGACGAGGTTCGAGGCCGAAGGAGGCAAAGGTGGCGGCCGCTCGGGCGACATCAACTGCTTCGGCATCGAATACCTGGGCCGACCCGACGGTGCGACCGGCGATCAGATTGAAGCGCTCGAGTTCGTGAAGCAGCCGTTGGTCACAACCAGCCTCGCTCGCTAGTTCGTCCCGACTGAGCGTTCGGCGAGGGGCTGACTCTTGTTCGGCTGAAGCCGACCTGACCGGTGCCGGTGCTGCATCAGACTGCTGCTCTGGCTCGGGAACGGCCCGCAACGTTGGGGCCGACACCGAGGGCGCCTCGGTGAGTGGGGCCGGAGGGGGCGAGTCGCCAAGAAGCTCTTCGATGGTGGGCACGGCGTTGGCCTCAGCGGGCCCGGTGCTCGCCTCGACCTCAACTTCGACCTCAACCTCAACCCGAGGGTCAGGTTGAGGGTCATCGGCATCGGGGGCCAGCAGCGTGACGGCCTCTATCTCCGATGGCGCTACCTCAAGTGATTCCACTGGTACCGGTGCATCGTCGGTGAGGTCCAAGATTGCTTCGTCGGGCGAGCCGGCATTCTCCGACGGGCTGGCGGATGTATCGGAGGCAGATGCCTCCCACTCCCCTGCGTCCAGACGGTCACGGATGACCTTGAGAGGGAGATAGTGATCTCGCTGCTGGAGCAGAATCCAACGGAGCCGATCGAAGTCGGTCTCATAAAACCGGCGGTAGCCACTTGGGGTGCGCTCAGGATCAATGAGTCCTTGACTCTCCAGAAAACGGATCTTGGAGATGGTGATCTCGGGGAACTCGGTCTGGAGAAGCGACAGCACTTCGCCGATCGACCAGTGCGCAGCCACCGTTTCACTCATTCGTCGTCTCCTAAGGCCACATAGACCAGCTTGAACTTGCCAACTTGCAATTCATCGCCGTCGGCAAGCGATGCCTTCTCCACCAGTTTGCGGTTGATATAGGTTCCGTTCAAGCTGCCGGCATCGGAGACCTCGAATCCGGTGGCCGTTCGATGGATTTCGGCGTGACGTCGGGACACCGTGATGTCGTCGAGGAAGATGTCGGACTCGGGATGGCGGCCAATGGTGACTCGGTCGAGATCCAGCGCTATTCGACTGCCACGCTTTTGGCCCTTGCGGACCACAAACATGCCCTGAGGACCGTCCGCCGACTCGTCTGGAAGCGCCGGAGAATCGGCGGTTGGCTCGTTGGACTGGGTATCCCGCAGCGAGCCGCCAGTGAGGAGCTGTTGGCCACATGACATGCAGAACTTCGCTCCGAGTGGGTTGTCGTAGCTGCAATTTCCACACACCGAATCCACCGGTCAGCCCTCGGTGAGAGTCCGGTAGGCGGCGGCGTCGAGCAGGCCATCGAGGTTGGCGTTTTCGGCCAGTTCGAGCACGCAGAGCCAACCTTCGCCGTACGGGTCCTCGTTGATCTTTTCCGGGGTGTCGACCAATTCGTTGTTTACCTCAACAACGACTCCGGCCACCGGTGCGTAGACGTCGCTCACCGACTTCGTCGATTCGACCTCGCTCATCGGGCCACCGGGTTCGACGGTGTTGCCGACCGTCGGGAGCTCGACAAAGACGACATCGCCGAGAGCGTCCTGGGCATAGTCAGTGATTCCGACCCGGACCCGTCCACCGTCTTCGGTGCGGATCCACTCGTGATCCTCCGAGTAGCGGAGATCTTCAGGAGTATTCATGAAGCTAGACGGTACCTGACTGAACCGGTGGAGACCCGTCTTCCCCGGCGGCTGCCTGCCGACGTGAACGGGCCTCTGGCAAATACTCGAACAGCAGCGAGAACCAGCTATAGGCCAGACCAGGCACGACAAAGAGCCAGGCCAGAACTCCGAGAATGTCGCGGTAGGACAATGTGCTTTCGCTACCGAGGAACATCGGGAAGGCGAACATAAGGAGAAACGCACCGGTCTTGCCCCGCCAGGTCACCGTCATCGTGCCCAGCCCGGCCGACGCCAGACTGACAGCAAGGACTGCCACCAGCACCTCTCTTGCTACCGCGACAACCGCAATCCACAGCAGCAGAGACCCGTCGATAACCATCGCCGGCAAAGCCACCAGGAACATCAATCGGTCGACCGTCGGATCGAAAAGGCGACCGAACTCGCTCGTCTGATCGAAACGTCGGGCGACCCATCCGTCCACCCAATCGGTTGCCCCCAGGGCGGCCAGCAGCCAGGCGGCAGCGGCTCGGTTGTCCTGGCCAAACAGCAGCCAGACGAAGATCGGGATGCAAAAGAGGCGAACCAGGGTGATCAGGTTCGGCCAGGTGGCAATGTCCCGCCGATCGATTCCGCTCACGGCCGGTAGAAAAGGAACACGCCAGCCTCGAGGTTGGCATAGGTCAACTCGAAGCCCTGCTGGGACATGCCGGCGGCGAACGCTTCCCGCTGAAGCAGACGCTCGTCCTCCGGCAGTTCTGGCAGATCCCTTTCGTCGATCAGGACTGCCCTGGCCTGGAAGATGGCGAACGCCACCTGGGGCTGTTGGGTCGCATCAATCGTATAGAGCCAGGGTCGTTCAGCCAGCACTCCAATGGCGGACGGCGTGGCTCGGACTGCGTCTTCGGTGCGGAGCATGCTGGCCGCTTCGAGGACCGCAGCATCACTGACGGTGCGCTCATTCCACTCCCACGGACGCTCGTACGGCGAGGTGGGCGACACGCTGATGAACAACAAACTGGCAGCTGCAACCAAGGTTGTGAGCAGACGAAGGTCAACAAACACTCGGTCGACACCCATGGTGCCAAGACGGTTCAGGGCGTGAGTGGCGGCGATGAACACAAAAGCCAACAAGAGCGCCGACCGTTCGGCAAAGGCGCCACTATCGCCAACATCGGTGACCAGATAGAGCGCGCCGAGCGGCAGGGCGGGGAGCAGATGACGCAACGACAAGAGCGGGAGAAAAATGACCGGTGCCAGCAACGCAACGATGAGAGCCACGTTCTGAGCCGCCACCAGATCGCCGACAAAGTCGAGAGGACTGCGAGCGATCGTGAGAAAGGCCTCCCCCAACGAGTCTCCGTACTTGCCGTACTGCCCGGCCGTGGCCTCACTCACGATTGGCTGAACGACAAGGAGAAGGGCAAGGGCCCAGACCGAACCGACGCCCAGGGTCCAGAGACCGGCCCGTCGCTCGCCGTCACCGAGGAGAAGGAAGCCCCAGAGAGCAACCGCAATTCCCAGGTCGGCTCGACACACCAGAACCAGGACGACGCAGAGCCAGTAGCCAACCCAGTTCTTGGCCGACCCGAAATAAGCAAGTCCGATCAGGCCAGGAATGGCCAGGGCCTCGGGGTGGAAGTCGTTGATGGCCAACTCGTGGACCGACGGGTGAAGCGCGAAAGCCAGCACCAGGGCGACAGACGCGCCGACCCGAAGGTTGGCCACTTTTCTGGCCAATCGCCAGAGCGGCACGACCGAAAAACCTACGAATATCGCCTGGGTGACCAGCAGTGCCTTAGCTGAGGAGAAGATCAGTCCAAGACCCGCCAGCGGATAAAGAACGAACGACCAGTGAAGCTCCAGAAGATGGACGCCCTCGCCAAACAGTGATGCCTCCGGCGTCAGATTTTGTCCAAGAAGCCAGACTGCCTGGGTGTAGCCCGCCAGGTCGTTGCCGGTGTCGAGCGAATCAAACCGGGCTAACGAGAGCCAGGCGAGCACAGACGACAGCACTGCTCCGATCAGCACCGGCAGCCAGCGATCGCCGGTACCTGCTTCTAGTCGAGCCTGAGCCCGTACCAGTTGTCGCTTGAACCGGCGGCGAACCGGAAGCTCGCTCATGCCGGATCGACCGGCGTGATCAGCTGGTCGGCAGTGGCCTCGTTGATGAGTTCAGCACCCTTGTTACGAACGCTGTTCACCATTGTGGTGACTGGCCGGAGAACAAGCAGGCCTTCTGGGGCGGGAGCCAACAACGGCAACAGACCATCGGTGTCGGCCTCGGGGTCGAGCCACTCGTCCCACTTCTGCGGTGGAAGAAACACCGGCATACGGTCGTGGACCGGTGCCATCGTCTCGTTGGCGCTCGTGGTCAGGATGGTGCAGGTGGTGAGGGCCTCGGCGTCGGGGATGTCATTGCCATCCTCATCCTTGGGAAACCACCGCTCATACAACCCAGCCAGGACCAGCGGTTCGTCGTCGGGACGATGAATGAAGTACGGCTGCTTCTTTTTCTGGCCCTCGACTTTGGCCCATTCATAGAAGCCGTCGGCCGGGATGAGACAGCGTCGCTTCTTGAAGGCTCGCCGGAAGGCCGGCTTCTGGGGAGCCGTTTCTGAACGGGCATTGATCATTCGGGAACCGATCTTGCGGTCTTTGGCCCAGAACGGCACAAGGCCCCACGCCATGGTTTCAAGCTGACGCTGTTCGTCCCTGGCCCGCACCGTGTACACCTCGCTGGTGGGCGCAACGTTGAAATTTTGCTCGAGTACCACCTCAGGTTCAGCTGCCCCGAAGTATCGAGCCAGCTCATCAGGAGGTGAGGCTGAGACGTAGCGCCCACACATGTTTGGAGACGGTACTGCTTTCTCCGGCCCGGGTAGACAAGCCCAACCGATTTTGCGGCTAATCGTGAGATACTTGAGTAATGGCGACCTCTCCTCATACCTTCGATTCGGCGCGCTTGCGTGTGGTCGCTGGCCTTCTGCTGCTCGTCGGCCTTCTTGTTGCCAGCCCTCCCCCAGCCCAAGCCGCGTCGTCGATCACGTACGATTCGACCTGGGGTGTTCGCGGTGTCGGGCCAGGCGATCTCTCCTTTGATTGGCGAGTGTCCGACCTCGCCCACGTCGGCAACCGGCAGTTCGCAGCAGGCCGTTTCACCCAGGTTGTTGCCCCCGACGGCTCGACTCGGGACCAGTCATATCTCGCCGCTTTCAACCGAACGACCGGCGTGTGGGAGAACGGTTTCCGCCCCGATATCAACGGCCCGGTCTATGCCATTGAGACATCGGCCGACGGGTCGGTGCTTTTCATTGGTGGCGAGTTCACCACCGTCAACGGCGTGACCACGGGCCCGTTGGCTGCCGTGAACCCCTCGACCGGGGCCGTGATCACCTCCTTCTCAGCCTCAGTCGCCGCGTCGTCGGCTGGCCGGCGAATCATCCTGGCCCTGGAGACCGACGGATCCCAGTTGTACGTGGGTGGCGACTTCAGCTCCATCAACGGTGACGGTCAGCGCTATCTGGCCCGTCTTTCGGCCGCCTCAGGCGCTGTCGATGCTGGCTTCACTCCCGATCTCGCTGGAGGGCTGGTGATGGCCGTCGAGGCGTCACGAGATGGTCGAGTGTTCGTTGGTGGGCAATTCAAGAATGCCGACGACGACACCGACCACGCCTTCTTCGTCGGACTCGACAACAACGGCCGAGTTTTCAGCCAGGAGAAGTTCGACCAGCGCATCATTTTTGAGACCCCGATCGTGTTCGACATCCTCGAAGCAGGCGACAAGATCTACATTGCTTCCCAATCCAACCTTCTGACGATCGTCGACCAGCAGACGCTCGCCAAACTCAGAACCTTCGGCCCTGACGTCGCAAACGAAGACGCCCCGGACTGGTTCCGAAGCTCAGACTTCCAGGCCCTGATACAAGCCAATGGAGCGGTCTACGCCGGCAATCACACCCGCTGGCTCGGTCAGCCAACGCCGAACTTTCCCAACGGACATATCGACTCGAAAACCGGCGAGCTCATCGCCACCAATCTGATCAGCAAGCACGCTCCTTCGGGGAATCAGATCAACGACTACCTGCCGAGCCAGCTCGATGGTGGCGTGTGGGCGCTCGACGATGCCGGTTCCGGATGTCTGTGGGTCGGCGGCAACCTACGGGTCGATGGTCGATCCGACTGGAACCTGGGCCGAGTGTGTGAAACCGATATCAATCCGAATGGCTGCACCCGGCTGTTGACCGGTCAATTCGCCGGTATCAGCGGAGGAAACGCCCAGGTCGCCCGGCTCTACGTTGCGGTCTTTGGCCGCCAGCCTGATGCCGGTGGTTTCCAGTTCTGGGTCAACGAGCGAAGCAACGGCCGCACGCTCGACAACATGGCCACCTTCTTTGTGCAATCACCGGAGTTCGTGGCCACCTATGGCGAGAACACCAGTGACACTCAGTTCATCGAGCTGCTGTACCAGAACATCTTCTGCCGTTCGGCCGATACCGCTGGACTGAATCATTGGCGGAACCAGCTGGGCAGTGGAACATCAAGAGCCAGGGTGCTGCTGTTCCTCACTGAGTCGGCCGAGTTCAAGACAGCCACCGGCACCAGCTAGGCGGGCCCCGTCACCCGGCGGACGGTATTCGCTTTGTTGTCGGGCTGGGGAGATTCGAACTCCCGGCCTCTTCACCCCCAGTGAAGCGCGCTAACCAAGCTGCGCCACAGCCCGTGGCAGCTTCGGATGTTACCGCCTAGAACCTGCCGACCAACCAGATGGCCGCTTCGATCAGACGCCAGCCGAGGTACACCACCAACGCCACCACCATCAGCCAGAAATGCCAGGGCGCTTTGGTCGGTGCGGGGTTCTTCAGATCGCTGGTGTCGACCTCGCCCTCACACGCCGCGCATGAGCCGTCGGTGGCCAACGCTGTGGGCGCACGATATTCGTCACACGAGTCACACCAGGGCACGACGGCCGACGATATCGGTCAGACCCTGCGGAGGACGAGCACGGCCACGTCATCGTCGATGGGACCGCCGGCAAAGTCTCTTGCCGCTTCGACCAACACTTTGGTGAGCACATCGGGTGATGCGGTGGGGTCTCGTCGGATCATGTTGGCGACACCATCTTCACCGAAGAGCACGTCGCCATTGCGGGCTTCGGCCAGGCCATCGGTGTAGAGCACCGCAACATCGTCGCTGTCCCACGCCACTTCACGGGAGTGGTAGGCCGCGGTCGGGTCGAGCATAAGCAGCGGCCCGGTTGCACCCAGGGGACGAACCTCGTTGGCGTGCCACACGAAGGCCGCGGGGTGCCCAGCCGAGGAGTAGCGCAAGGTCTCGGCTTCGTTGTCGAAGACCAGCACAACAAGCGAAATGAACTCATCGCCCCGCTCGAGCACTGACATCTGGGCGTTGAGGCTCTCGACCGCCTGGCCCGGGTCCCGGTGCTGGAGCAGGAACGCCCGCAGCAGATATTTGGCCTGGAGAGCAGTGATTGACGGCTCGATGCCGTGGCCGGTGACATCGCCAATGACCGCCGCCACCCGATGATCATCGACCTTGAAGACGTCGTAGAAGTCGCCCGCCATGACACCGCTACCGGCCTGGTATGCCTGACCGATCTCGAAGCCGGGCAACGCCGGGAGATCTGATGGAGCCAGCCTGGCCGCCCACTGCAACGGGGCCAACTCCTCCTGGGTGAGTACCTCTCGAGCCTTCTTCTCGACCTCTGACCTATCGGCAGCGATCCGGCCAACCTCGGCCAGGCGTTTGCGGCGAAGGAGGGTATAGACGGCCGGGACGGCCAGCAGGCCCGATACCAAGGCTGGCAGGCGACTGAGCGACGACAGCGCCAGCACCGCAAGCACGATGCCCGCCAACAGGGTGCCGAAGCCGGACAGAAGGTCGCGGCGGTATTCGGCATCGGCCAGCCGCCAGAGATCAGGGTCGATGGACTCGGTCGACAGCCGGGACGCAACCCGCTGGCGGGAGACAGCGGCCTGAATCCAGACCACACCAGCGGCCAGGCAGATCACCGCAGCGATCGCCGGCACGAGCCGTTCCATCATCGAAGCCTACTCGCTGCGCTTCCGCACTCGGATCTTTATGGGTGTCGGTCCGAAGTCGAGACCTTCACGCAGGCTCCGCTCCAGATAACGAAGGTAGTGACCCGGCAATTCCCGATTGGCAAAGAGCGTGAAGGTCGGAGGATCGGTCGCTCCCTGGGTGGCGTAGAGCACTCGACCACCGGCCGGAGCAGGCTGTGCCTGCTGCGCCAGTCGGATGATGTCGTTAACCTTTTTGGTCGGCACCCGCTTTTGGTAGGCGTCGATGGCGATGTTGAGCGATGGGAGGAGACGCTCGACTCCGGCACCAGTGAGGGCCGAAACACGATGATTTGGCACATCGGGCAGAAAGCTCAGCTTACGTTCGACCTGGTCAGCAAGGTCCATACGCCGCTCGGTCCCGATCTGGTCCCACTTGTTCAGCACGATGACGATGGGGCAACCAGCGCCGTCGACCCGTTCGGCCAGCCGCTGATCCTGCTGCGTTACACCCTCGGTCGAATCAATGACCAGCAGGGCGATATCGGCTGTGTCGACCGCCTTCAGGGCACGGACAACCGAGTAGTACTCGGTGTCTTCGTCGATCCGGCTGCGTCGCCGCATGCCGGCAGTATCGAGAAAGCGGACCGGTCCATCAGCGGTCTGGATGACGGTGTCAACGGTGTCTCTGGTTGTGCCCGGCATGTCGTGAACCACCGACCGGTCCTCGCCAATGAGCCGGTTGAACAACGTCGACTTCCCGACGTTGGGCCGACCAACGAGGGCAATACCGAAAACTCGCTCCTCTTCGTCTTCGGGGTTGCTGGGCTCGACCTCGGGCAAGACCGCGACGAGGTCATCGAGCAGGTCCCCCACTCCCCTGCCATGCAGTGAACTGACCGGGTAGGGCTGACCCAGCCCGAGGCTGACCAGCTCCCATGCCTGATCCTGGTGGACGGCATCGTCGATCTTGTTGGCGACCACGAACACTGGCGCTTTGGACGAGCGGAGATAGCGAACGACCTGGTCGTCTTCTTCGGTGACCCCTACCGACGCATCGACAACGAACAGAAGGGCGTCGGCGGTCTCGATAGCCGCTTCAGACTGGCGGGAGACCTTCTGGTCGATCTCCGACCCGCGACTGAGCCAGCCACCGGTATCGACCAACGTGAACTCGGCTCCCTGCCACTCAGCGTCGACGGCCTTGCGGTCTCGGGTGACCCCCGGCTTCTCCTCGACGATGGCTTCCCGCCGCCCAAGAATTCGATTCATTAGCGTGGACTTCCCAACGTTGGGCCGACCAACGATGGCCACCGTGGGGAGCGGAGGAGCCTCGCTCAAGGCTTCTGATCCTGATCGGTCAAGATCGTTCATGCGTTTGCCGCCTGCCTGGTGAGAACTCTACGGAGGGCGACGCCATCGGTTGGCACCACCTCAACTGAATGGGGCAGGGCGTCCAGACCGACTCCGTCAAGGAAGACGCCCCCGGACAGACACACATCGGGGAGAAGATAACGATGCCCGGCCGGTTGAGACTCGAGCACCCTGGTGACGTCGGCCCCCACCATGAGCCCGGTGACTCCTATGTTGCCGCCGAAGAACCTGTTGTCGACCTCGATGATCCGAACATCAGGAAGATCGAGTTGCTCGAGCAACGGGCCGAGCACCCTGGCCCCGTACGGTCCGGTGAGCACACCGATCGGGGCATTCGGTCGAGGCTTCAGAAGGACTTCGGTTCCGCCCAGCCGGGGGGCTCGGTAGCCCTCAGCGGGGGCACCATCAACAGCAGCAAAAAAGCCTGATCGAGGTCCGGTGGCGTCGGCCACCGCGCCGGAGAGTTCCAGTTCGAAGGTTCGCGCCATCCCGATGCCGTCCTCGTGCATCGGAAAGCCCTCATAGGTGTCAGGCAGGGGGAACGGCCGGTCAGCGAGCAGGTAGTACTCGTCGGCCGCGAACACGAGGCGACGGCCGAACAGATCCAGAAACACCTGTTGCCATGCCTCGACCGTGTCGACCACCCGTCGGGCTTCGTCGATGGTGTGAGCTCGCATCTCCGGCTCGTTCGAATGGTCGCTGATTCCGAGTGGAACAACAGCCAACGACGCCAGCTCGGGGTATTCGTCGAGCACGCCAGCCAGCGTTTGCTCCAGGTTCTCGCCGTCGTTCACGCCGGGGCAGACGACGACCTGACCATGGACCTCGACGTTGTGATCGAGCAGGGCCCGCAACCACCGGAGACTGGTGGCGCCTCGACGATTGCGGAGCATGTGATTTCGCAGGTCAGGATCGGTGGCGTGAATGCTGACATAGAGCGGCGAGAGGCCCTCGGTGACCACCCGCTCGAGGTCAGCCTCGGTGAATCGTGTCAGGGTCGTGAAGTTGCCGTAGAGGAACGAGAGCCGGAAGTCGTCGTCCTTCAGCGACAGACTCTCCCGCATGCCGGGCGGCAGTTGGTAGATGAAGCAGAACGCACAGTGGTTGTCGCACGTCCTCACCTGGTCGAACAATGAGGACTGAACCTCGATTCCGAGAGGTTCGCCATCGCGTTTCTCGATCTCGACCACACGGGTCAACCCGCCCCGATCGATCTCCAGCGAGACCTCGGGCTCGTCCACCAGCAACTGATACCGGATCACGTCGCGTGGTGCCTCGCCATTCACGGTGGTCAACACATCGCCGACGATCACCCCGGCCTTGGCGGCCGGGGAGTCTTCGACAACGGCGATCACCAACGGAAGGGCCACCTAGTGAGTGTAGGGATCCCTACCGGGCTCCCCTCGTGGGGCGGGCTAGGCTTCGGTTGATCATGACCGTCGATCGTGTCCTTCTCTGTGCTCCTCGGGGCTTCTGTGCCGGGGTCGAGATGGCCATCAAGGCGCTTTCGTGGATGGTGCGGGCCTTTGAACCGCCTGTCTACTGCTACCACGAGATCGTGCACAACAAACTCGTCGTCGAACGCTTTGTCGACCAAGGCGTCGTCTTCGTCGACGACATCGCCGAGGTCCCCAAGGGCAGACCGATCATGTTGTCGGCCCATGGATCGGCCCCCGAGGTCGTAGCCGCCGCCCGTCAAAGGGGAAGCTACGTCGTCGATGCCGTGTGTCCCTTGGTCACCAAGGTCCACCACGAGGTGAAGGTCCGGGCCACCAAGGGGTATCGAATCATCTATGTCGGCCACGAGGGCCACGAAGAAGCCGTCGGCACCATGGCGGTGGCCCCCGATTCCATCAGTCGGGTCGAGTCGGTCGAAGAGGTCCAGGCTCTGCCCGACTTCGATCAGCCAACGGCACTCCTGGCCCAAACAACGCTTTCCCACCGGGACTGGTCCGAGGTGGCCGAAGCGGCACGAGACCGGTTCCCCGATCTTTGGCAACCCGGTCGTTCCGACCTTTGTTTCGCCACCACCAACCGCCAGTCGGCCCTGACCGCTATTGCATCCAAATGCGACGCAGTCGTGGTGATCGGGTCGGCCAATAGCTCGAACACCAATGCCTTAGCCACCCTGGCTTCAGAGTCAGGGTGCGAGCGGGTGCTACGGGTCGATGGCCCTGACGAACTGCCCGACGATCTCAGCGGCGTTGTCGGAGTCACGGCCGGAGCGTCGGCCGCCGAGGACGTTGTGGCCTCGGTCATTGCTCATCTGTCGCCGGTCAACGGGGTCGATGAGATACGAATCACTGAAGAAGACGAGTATTTCCCCCCGCCCCGCAATCTTCGCGAGCTGTTGCTGGCTATCGACGTGGTGGCCAACCTTGGCCTCGGAGCCTCGGTTCCGGAGCGGGTCGACCTCAACGATCGCCAGATCGGTGCGTCGGAGGTTTTGGTCGCATTGTCGAGCACGACCAGCTCAGATTCCAGCTCGTAGCTGGGCCTCGTCGAAGAGCTTCTGCAGGGTGTCGTGTAGTTCGTTGGTCAGCGCCTTCACCTGGCTTCGTTTGACCCGACCACCGCCTTCCCTGATCGGAGGGAACAACGGCTCGCCGATGACCACTGTCACCTTGGTTGGTTTGAGAAATCGGGCCCCCTTGGGAAAGGCCCGCTCGGCCCCGCCAATTCCAATAGGCACCAGCGGAACACCGGTCCGACACGCCATAAAGGCGGCTCCCTCTTTCAGCTCCTGCACCAATGGTCCCTCGAAGCGGGTGCTTTCGGGAAAGACAACCAGTGGATGCCCGGCCTCCAGAATCTGTTCGGAGAGGCGAAGCGCCTCCCGATCGGCGATGCCTCGTTCGACGGGGAAGCCGCCAACTGACCGAAGAAACCATCCAAAGCCAGGGATCTCGAAGTACTTCTCGGCTCCCATATAGCGGAGCATGCGCCCCGAGCCGAGGGCTACCACCGGAGTGTCAAGAATGGACCGATGACCACCGGGGGCCACAATGAACCCTCCCGTCGACGGCAGGTTGTCGCGGCCGATGACTTCGATTCGAAACCACACTTTCGAAAACGCCAAAAGCACAGCCCGCAACGACCGGTAGACAAATCGTGAGGCAACGCTCAGCTCAGTCACGGCTGCATCTCACGTCACCGAAGCTCGGACACCAGCACCGTGATGATCTCGTCAATCGTGAGATCGCTGGTGTCGACTTCGATTGCCCCATCAGCTCGCCGCAACGGATCGTGCTGTCGACCGGAATCCACGGCATCACGGCGGGCCAGGTCAGCGGCGACCGTGTCGTAGTCAAGATCGGTGACCTCTTTGGCCCGACGAGCCGCCCGCACCTCGGGCCGAGCTGTCAGATAGACCTTGAGGGCGGCGTCAGGAAACACAACGGTGCCGATGTCTCGGCCTTCCAGAACGCCCCCGCCACGACGCCTGGTCCATTCCCGCTGACGAGAAACAAGCTCAGTGCGGACCTCGGGGTTAGCCGCGACAGTTGAGACCGCCCGAGTCACCTCCGGCCCACGGATCTCGGTTGTCGCATCAACTCCGTCGACGGTCACCGTGCCATCGCCGTTGACCGAGAGATCGACGGAGCGGGCCAGCGACGCCACCCGGGTGCTGTCCTCAGGGTCACACCCACCCCGCAAGACGGCAAAGGTCACCGCCCGGTACATGGCACCGGTGTCAAGGTATTCGATACCCAATTCGATCGCCAGCTTCTTGGCAATGGTCGACTTGCCGGAACCGGCGGGCCCATCGATGGCGACTACCAGCATGGTGTTCTCGTCACGGTTTGCACCATCGTGGAGTGGTTGTTCGCTCACTAGTCGAGTGTCCGCAGTGTCGGGTGGTACGAGCGGGCCATCAGACCGCCAAGAAGACGCTCGGCCAACTCGGCGTCGACCATGAGCAGCATGACTCCTCTTCCACCTTCGCCCGAGTGGCTGATGTCGAGATCCAAGATGTTGACGTCAAGCTCCGACGCCAGGGTGGCGATAGCGGCGATCTCACCGGGACGGTCCGGTATCGGGACCGCCACTTCGGCCACTTGGTCGGCCACCCGGAACCCGGTGGGCAGATTGATTCGAGCCTGCCGAGCCCGGGTGAGAAGTTCCAACAAACCAGCCCGGTCTTCGTTGTCGACTCTGTTTCTCACATCGGTCAGGGCGGCTATGAGACCGTCCATTCCATTGACGATTGCCGTTCGGTTGGCCAGGCAGATGTCGGGCCAAATAGTTGGGCGACCTGAAGAAATTCGGGTCATGTCACGAAATCCACCGGCCGCCAGCCGAAGAAGGGCTCGATGCTCTACTGCGGTGTCGTCGGCCAAACACATGAGCGCAGCTGCGGTGAGATGAGGCACATGGGATACCTGAGCCACCAGCTCGTCGTGCACCGTCGGCGAGAGGGCAATGACCTCCGAACCAAGCGACCTGATCACCGACGAGACCGTGGCGAAGGTTGCCTCCTCGGTGCTGTCGTTTGGTGTGAGCACCCACATTGCACCGGCGAACAACTCCGGGTCCGCTCCGATGATGCCGTCCTGCTCGGACCCAGCCATCGGATGACCGCCGATGAATCGAGGGTGATGGACCGCGTCGCAGATCTCCGCTTTGGTCGAACCGACATCGGTGACCAGGCCTTTGGTGGACTCGAGCGCCTCGGCTGCCAGGGCGGGGATGATTCCGACCGGGGCGGCCAGGACAGTGAGGTCGGCGGCTGGGTCGTGGCCAATGGCATCGGCAATCCCCAACGCAACGGCCTGCTCGGCAACAGCTGCATCGGTATCGACAACCGATATGTGCCAACCCTTGGCTCGCAGGGCCAGGCCGACAGAGCCTCCGATCAGGCCACACCCAACAATGGTGGCCCGTGAACCAGCAGGAAGGTTCAACGCTCGTCGCCTTCCTCGGCCAGTTCGGGACGAAGAACCACCGCTCCCCGTAGGAAGACGTGGCGAAGCTCGGAACGTTCACGGCTCGTCTCGAGATGCAGCATCAGCCTGATGCAACTGGTGAGCGAACCATCCACATCCATTTCCTGACCACACAACAACGGCACATCGACCAAACCGAACCGTCGGGCGGAAGCAGCCGGCGGGGCACTCCGCAGATCGGACGTGGCGGTGAAGAAGATGCTGATGATGTCGTCGTGGCTCAGAGTGTTCCGCTCGTAGAGCGTGGTGAGCAGTCGAGTCGTTTGTTTGTCGATCTCTTCCGGGGAATCTTCGTCAACGGTGATCGCCCCACGCAGAGCAAGAACTGGCATGGCGACGCAGGCTATCGGAGCCGGACGGCGCGCTGTAGCTCCAGTGTTTCGTCCTGGCTGAGCAACCGGTGCTCACCGGGCTTCAGCTTGGTATCCCGAATGGGTCCAACCCTGGTCCGCACCAGGCGCCTGACCGGGTGGCCGACGGCCTCACACATGCGACGAACCTGTCGGTTGCGGCCTTCGTGGATCACCAGCTTCACCATTCCCGGCGCCACCGTTGAAGCGGTGGCCGGGGCCGTCAGACCGTCATCGAGCTCGATGCCTTCTCGAAGCTGGCGGAGGGCAGCCCGAGAGGGAGTACCACTGACATTGGCCAGATATTCCTTCTCGATTCCAAAGCTGGGATGGGTGAGGCGATGAGCCAACGAGCCGTCGTTGGTTAGCAGCAGCAGTCCCTCGGTATCGAGATCGAGGCGACCTACGGGGAACACCCTTGGTTCAGCTGGCACCAGGTCGACGACGACAGGGCGGCCCTGGGGATCGGACGCCGTGGTCACAACGCCCTGTGGTTTGTTGAGCAGGTAGGTGACGGCATCAGGCAAGAGAGAAAACTGGACGCCGTCGACCTCAACGACATCGGTCTCGATATGGACCCTGGCACCAAGAATGGCGGTTTCGCCATTGACGACTACCCGCCCCTCTTCAATCAGCCCCTCGCAAATTCTCCGGCTGCCAAGACCGATCCGAGCCAGGATCTTTTGCAGGCGCTCCCCATCGGGATGCTCCTCTGCTTCGAGGTACTCCAGCGTCAAGATGCTCCAGCATCGGCGTCGGCGCTCCCGACGGCTTCACCGACCTGGTCAGGGGCATTCGGCTCCGATACGTCGGCCTGGTCACCGCCGCCGACCCTGTCGCTCTCGCTGGTGGAACTATCGGTGAGGTCAATGGCTGCGTCGTTCTCGGCCCGAAGTGTCTGCTCCAATGCCTCGACGATCTCGGCCGCGGGAACGAAGTCGCCAAGGGAAGGAAGGTCGCCAAGGGAGGCCAACCCGAGCCGTTCGAGAAATTCCTGGCTGGTGCCGAAGAGAATGGCCTGACCGGGACCAAGGTCCTGACCCATCTCGACGACGTAGCCCCGTTGCACCAGCGTTCGCAGTACACCGTCGACGTTGACACCACGAATGGCCGAAATTTGGCCTCGGGAGATCGGTTGTTTATAGGCCACAATGGCCAGTGTCTCCAGAGCTGCGCTGCTGAGACGGCTTGTTTGCCCCTCTAGTACGTACCGTTCGATGTAGGGCGCCAGGTCGGGATGGGTCTGGAATCGCCAGCCGCCTGCGACCTCGGCAAACTGGAACCCACGACCGTCCTCGTCATACTGCTGGGCCAGTGACTGACAGAGAACTCGGACAACTGCCACCGGCAGCTCGAGTACCTGAGCCAGCACCTGGTCTTCGACCGAGTCGGTCGCTACCAGCACCATGGCTTCGATGGCCCTGACCGCCTCGTCAAGAGCCTCCTGGGTCGGTGGGGCACTATCGGCGACCTCAGTGTCTGCTTCTGCCGAAGGCAGTTCAGTTTCTGCCGAAGGCAGTTCAGCGTCTGCCGAAGGCAGTTCGTCGGCTTCGGGTTGGGTTTCGTCTTCGCTCACGTCTCAGCCTTCGTAGAGGTCGGCGCCCGCCAGGGCGAGGGTTCCCAGATCGGTCGATGATCCGTGCTCGGCCTCGCCTTGCCATTCGACCGAGAGATCACCGAAGTTGTTGGGCTGGTCGATCTCGA
>CALHBU010000266.1 GCA_937930655.1 uncultured Acidimicrobiales bacterium
TCGCCGCTGGCTGCGCCACCCTCCAGACCGCCCTGGAGATCATCGGGACTGTTTTCGATGATGTTGGTTCGCACCGCCTGCGGGCAGAGCACCGATACCCGGATGCCCTGATGGTGGTGGGAAACCGACAACCACTCCCCCAGCGACACCGCCGCCGCCTTGGTGATGGAATACGAGAGCGACCCGATCTGGGTGAGTAGACCGGCCGCCGATGCGGTATTGAGCAGGTAGCCCTCGCCCCTGGCAATCATTGACGGCACAACGGCTCTGGCCGCGTAGATGTGGGAAAGGACGTGCACCTCCCACATGTTCTGGATTGATTCGTTTGGGTCTTCCAGACCGGCCATGGTCACATAACCGGCGTTGGACACGAAGCAGTCGATCGGGCCGTGGGCCTCCTCGGTCTGATCGACCAGGGCCTTGATGGCTTCTTCATTGCTGACGTCAACTGCGACACCGGTGCCGCCAATGTCGTCGGCGACCCTCTTGGCTTCATCGCCATTCAGGTCAGCGACCACGACGTGTCGGGCTCCCGCCTCGTTGGCAGCCCGAGCCAGGGCTTCGCCGATGCCCGAACCGCCACCGGTCACCACTACTACTCGATCATTGAGTTCCATCGCGCCAGCGTAGTTCCGACCCGCCGATGGCCAGGCCTAGCGGCAGTCCACCGGGACCGATGTCGATGAGAGCGTTCGACATCGAGCCGCGCTGGGACGCTTCTATACGTCAGTTGAGTCATCGATGCGCTCGTCACCCGTCGTCGCGCATCAATCCGCCGTCGAGCTCGACGAATTACGGTTCGGTTCATGTTGCCGAAGCTGCGATGTCGACTCCGCCGTTTCTTGCTGGTTGTTGGATCGCTGGTCGTTGTTCAGCTGGGGGTCGCCGGACCTGCGATGGCATGCGATCCTGTCGATCCGTTCTTGATGCCGATCGAACACATGATTGGTCCCGAGCTCAACGATCCGGCGAGTCAGTTGGCACTCGACTACACCGAGTACCACAAGTGGCAATACGAAGGAGCGTCGCTCCCCGACTTGATCGGCGGCTACGAGACCAGGACCGTGCGTACTCTCGAACCAACCGACGATTGGCTACGAGGTTCGGTCACAGTCGTGACGAGATACTGGGGCGAACCGCCAAGCAACATGGGACCGTTCGTCGTGAACCCCGCCAACATTGAAGGCTGGGAGGAACCTTATGGGTACGCCCCAGAGTGCGATGGCGGACCTGAGAGTGGCCCGCCAGAGGGTCAGGTACTAGTGGGGGCGGTGTTCACTGACTCCGACGCCGCTCCACCAACCCTTTGGGGTGGCCCCGAAGAGGTGGCGCAGGCACTCACCGAAGTGTTCGGCGAACCGACCGAAGTCCCGAGAGATCTGGCTGCCGAACAGGCAATCATCGACGGCTTCGAATCCACTCAGCGCGGAGGATCAGACAGGCCATATCTGCTTGTGGGGCTTCTTGGTGTTCTTGCGCTCGGCCTCGCCTTCTTGGCGAGTCGGTCGAGGGCGTAGGTTCACGCAACTCGACGTGGATGAGCTGGTTGACGGCTGTGGCTCGGGCGGTGTGGTGGAGGCCGTCTGCTGCGCCTCGCAGATAGCTGTTGGTGGTTGCAATGTTCTCGTGGCCGGCCTAGCCGCAGCGATCAAAGTTGTTGTCAATGCCCTCACGGTCAGCCGCCGCTGCTCGATCGGCGAATGCCGCCAACTCTGGTCGAGCGTCGAAGAACGCCATCTTCGGCTCCAGCGCGGGAGGTACCTCGACGCCGAACACATAGGCGCTAAAACTCTCGGCGAAGTCCTCTTCAGGATGGCTAGCCGAATAGGCACCGAGGACGGTGGGATCGATCACGCATCGCTCCTCGCCACCCTCCTCGTCGATCGTTCCCTTGATCGGCAGCGACGCCAGTTGCTCTTCACTCCAGAACTGTTCGATCCAGTCGGCCATGAACGAACCTTCGAGAAAGCAACCAAAGCCGTTGTAGTAGGTCTCACAGGTGGCGAGCCGGGCATCGAGGTCGAGCTGATCGGGGGTCTGGGTGAAGACATGGGCGAGCTCATGGGCCATGGTCAGGCGCAACTCGTCGGCATCGGCGCCGGCCGAGTTGAGGTCGACCGCCATGACGAACCGCTCGTTGTCATCGTCGATCGGCCCGGCGAAGGCAACCGTGGTGTCGATCGAAGTGAAGCCGGCGAAGAGATCGATGTGGTCCAACTGTTCGGGTGGCGCCACTTCGGCTAAAGCATCCCATCCATCTTCAACCACGTTTCGCTGCCGACCGAAACACACGTCGCCTAGCTGACCGTTGATCACCTCGTAGATCACAAAGATGTCGCCCGTGTCTTCGCCAACCACGATCGGCAGACAATCGACGGCTGTACCGGACTCGCCATCTGCTGACTCGTCAGAGCCGCCGCCAACCACGTCACCGACCGTTGAACAACCGACCAGGGCCAGAGCGGCGACGGCTGGGCCGAGGCGAAAGGCCACCCGACCGAGAGAGGCAATGAGCACAGACATCGGCCCCGAGGCTACGGTCCCAGACGATGGGTACGGGGGAAGCAGTCGAGATCGCCATTGTTGGAGGCGGCATCGCGGGGATGAGCGCCGCTTACTTCCTCAGCCTTGCCGCCCCCGACCGAACGATTGGCCTGTTCGAGACCGAGGAAACCCTCACCCATCACACAACCGGACGGTCGGCGGCGGTCTACATCGAGAATTATGGAGCGCTCCCCATCCGGGCTCTCACGAAGGCCAGTCGGTCGTTCTTCTTCGATCCACCTGACGACCTGGTTGATGGCCCGGTCCTTACCACCAAGGGCTACCTGGCCGTGGCCCGGCCCGAGGCTGTCGATGCCATCGACCGGCTCGTCGAGGAAGGTCGAGCCATCAACCCCGCAATCGGGCATCTCGAACCCTCCGAAGCCATCGCCATGGCCCCCATGCTTCGAGCAGAAGCAGTTGCCGCCGCCCTCTACGAACCTGATGCCAGCGACATCGACGTGGCCGGTCTACATCAGGCCTACGTACGAGGATTTCGTCGGGCCGGTGGGATCATTGCGACGACTCGTCGAGTGGACGCAGCCAAACGACAGGGCGACGGCTGGCTCATCGAGACCACGACCGGACCGGTCCATGCCAATCTGCTCGTCAACGCAAGCGGCGCATGGGGCGACCAGGTTGCCGCCACCGCCGGTGTTACTCCCGTCGGTCTTGTCCCCAAGCGCCGCACTGCCTTCATGGTGAACAGCCCGTTCGATGGGTCAGAAGACTGGCCTCTCGTCGCTGACGCCGGCCACGCCTGGTACGCCAACCCCGATGGGCGCCAATTTCTTTGCTCACCGGCTGATGAGACGCCGTCCGAGCCACTCGATGCCAAGCCCGAAGAGCTCGACATTGCAATGGCCATCGAGCGAATCAATGCTGCCACCACTCTGGACATCCGCTCGGTTGCGTCGTCGTGGGCTGGTCTTCGCACCTTCGCTCCCGACGGTTCGATGGTGATCGGCCCCGACCCTGACCAACCGACCTTTCTGTGGTGTGTTGGCCAGGGCGGCACCGGCATCCAGACCTCGCCCGGCGCCGGTCAGTTGCTCGCCGACCTGGCTATCAGCGGCTCCCCCGGTACTCACTTCGACGGGACCGGTCTTGACCTTTCGAAGTTGCTGCCGGACCGGTTCCGCTGACGGGCCGGGGTCCAGCAGTCAGTTAGGTAGACCGGCTGCTTCCCGCCCGGCTCCGATGTCACCGAGATCGGGCGGATTGAAGAAGACCTCTGGCTCCTTTGGCCCCCACACCGAGAATCCGGCTGGACCGTCAGCCCCCTCCCAATCGCGCCGTCCATGATCACGATCCCAGACTTCGTCGTCGACGATCTGGTCAATGTCGGAGAAGAACTCGAACATGGTTCCGGAGGGATCGAGCATGTACCAGAACATGTTGGACCCCAGGACATGGCGCCCGATGCCCACGATGCTGGCGTCTTCCCGCTCCGAAAGGACCGCCATGCCGGCCTTTCCGATGGCGTCAATGTCGTCCATCTCCATGGCGTAGTGGTTGATGTAGGAGGTGGGGCCGGGGTGGATCAGCAGGTTGTGATGATCAGACTCGACACGAGCGAAGGTGGCCATACCCTTTCGAATCTGATCCGAGATCTTGAAACCGAGGCCGTCGACGAAGAAGGCAACGGAGTCGGCGAAGTTCGGAGTGCCGAGGACAATGTGGCCAAGCCGTCGCGGCGGTCGGGGGCTGTCCTCTAAGACGACCTCAGCTCGGGTGTTGCGTCGGTGCTGCTCTCCCGGGGGGTTGATGGCCCTCGCCTGTGTCGGCGTGAGTGGGTGGGGGCTGGCAACGTCGATGACCACCCGATGTTGAAAGATCGGGTCGGTGCACGTGAGCGTGGTTCCGCTGATGGTCGACTCCACGCCGAGGGCGTCAATCCGCTGGGCAATATCGGCCAGGTCTTTCTCGGTGTCGCAGCCCAGGTGGAGCTCGGACATGTGCCGGTAGGCCCCGTCGGTGAGGCGGAGCTGGACTTCCCGATCTTCAGTTCCCAGGACGCCGACCGCCGTTTGAGTCATACCTCTTCGGGTCCAGAAGTCGGCAAGCGCAGCCGGATCGGGAACGCTGAGTTCGATGTCTAACAAACTGCTCAAGGCCATGTTGGCGAAGTCCTTATGAAGACGAGTGAAGACGAGTGAAGACACGCGGAGATGTGTGTGGGGATGCTGCGTGGAGTACGACGCTTTCATCAAAGCACTGCTTGATGCGAGCCGAGGCGGCGGGATCGGCCATGCCGTATCACCGACATGGGTCGTCGGCTGTGTGATTCACTAACCCTCAGGAGACTGTTGTGACTGAAACTCGCATCGAAGGATCGATAGTGGAAGAACGGGCTGAAAACCTGGTCCGAATTCGGTTGACCACTCCGACCTCGAACTCGGACCTACCCCTCGGCACTGCGGTCAAGGTGTGGGAGAGACCTATGGCTGACCCGGCACCTAGAATGTGAAGACCACGAACCGAACGGAGCAGCACATGGTCGAGACAACCGGCAGCGCAAGCGTCGCTATCGACGCAAGTCCAGAGGTGGTCTACGACATCCTCACCGACCTCTCCCGGATTGGTGAGCTCAGTCCCGAGTGCTACAAGGTCGAATGGGAGGGCGGCGCCAGCGGACCGGCCGTCGGCGCAGAATTTCGGGGTTACAACCGGAACTCGGGCAACGAATGGGACGCCGGTTGCGTGGTCACCGCGGCCGACCCGGGTCGAGAATGGGCGTTCGAGGTTCCGGCCCCTGATGGCCGTAAGACCGTCTGGCGCTACGTGATCGAGCCAACGGAGTCTGGATGCCTGGTCACCGAGAGCTTCGACTCCCCGATTCTCGATGCTGAGTTCTTCCAGAAGGTCGGCCGCCACGACCTTCTGCTCAAGAACATCGCCCAGACCCTCGACAACCTCAAAGCGGCAGCCGAGTCCTAACCGGGTGGGCTGGCGGCTACTCCGCCCGCCATGGTCTCTCCCGATACGAGATCGTCTCTTCCAGCACCGTTCCGTCTCGTTGGACTCGCACGTCACCAACGTTGTCCCGCACGGTGAAGGCCGCGGTTCCGGCAATGGTGTCGACCTTCACCAGCCCAAACGAGGTGGCGGCGGCAACGCCGGGCAACGTCAGCGTTTCCAGAGCCGCTTTCCTGGTCGGGAACGAACCAGCAGGGCCGGAGGCATCAAGAGCCACGCCAGGAGCAGCCTGCGGTTCACCCTGTGGAATCTCGGCCAACGCGGCCGCCCCCCACTCGACCAGGCGGTCCTCGAACCATGCCCAGCGGGCGGTGTGTTTGTCTCCGCTCAGCCATCGAGTCCATCCGTCGCGGGCCAGACAGGCATCGACCAGCTCCTGTCGCTCGCTGCCGTACTGAACCCACCCACTCTCCGAGACGTGACCCAGCGTTGTTTGCGACGCCACGATGACAAGATCGGCGGTGCTGTTGGCCAAACGGCCGAGGAACCATGCCTTTTGTTTCGGTCCGAGACAGGTCTTGTCTGCGTTGTTGGGAGCATCGATGGGCGACCGATAGGTCACCTCCTCCAACCAGATCAGCTCGATCTCGCCGTCGGCGAGAAACAGATGGCCATAGGCGCCGTTGGGGTCGATCGATCGGTCGTTGTTCTGCCATTCGTTGAAGGCCCGCTGGGCGAACACCGGAACGCTCTCAGATCCGATGTTGTTGCCACCCAGGTCGTGGTCCGATGCCAGGTAGAGCCATGGCTTGCGGCTCAGTCGGGTGAGGTTCGACTCGTGAGCAAGGTCGGTCCACAACGAGACGTAGGACGCTGCGCTCTGCCGATAGGCGCCGGTATCGGGATAGCCGTGGTCACCGAGATGAACAAAGAAGTCTGCGTCCTCCCGAGCCGCCGCTCCGAGCGCCATGGTGTCGTAGGGCAAGAAGGTCGAGTTGTTGCACGATCCGAACGTGAAGCTGAACTCATCTCCGAGTTCGTCGGGGTCCAGCAGCTTCGGACGCTGGATTGTTGTTCGGTCGACGACCGGGTTGGCCCACGGCAGCTTCTGCTGGCCGACGGCAAACTCGTCCAGCCAAATCTCGAAGGTAATGCCCAGGTTCGGATTGATGTTTCCGATCGACACTCGGGACATCGTCCCGCTGATCGCGCTCCGTTCCGCTCCCGTGCGTCCCAGCAGGACCTCCCGACCTTCGGCGAACTGCCACAATTCAACCGAGCCATCGGCCAGCACGCCGAGCTGCACCTGGGTCCACTCACCGGTGGACAGACCGGCTGCCCCGGCCACGCTGGTGCTGTGCAATCCGCCCCCGGTACGCCAGAAAATCGACTCGGTCCCCGTGTCGCCCTGGATCCGAGCAAGGTTCACCGATGTGCCGGCCGCGCTCCAGGACTGCGGCTTCACACAGAGCCGAACCCAGCAATCTTCAACTTCCAGTTGATCGTGGTTCTTGTAGGCCCGACTGTCGGCTGGGTCCTCACACCGGAGACTCACGCCCTGTCCCCCATCACCAAACGCGAAGTCCCTGGAGACCTCTATCACCGAGCCGGCCGATGGCACAGTCAGCTCGATGGGTCCTCGGTCCTCATGATCAAAAGTGCGGGCCCGAATTTGTCCGACCGACGCCACCTCAAAACCGGCCGGCTGCGACCAACGTCCACCAGCAGTGTTGGAAGCCCGCACCCGCCAGCGGTTGCGGCCAGCCTGGGGGGCGAACGATCGATCACCGAATCGGAGTCGTAGCCCCGGTTGTTCCAGATTGGCCGCGACGACCTCGCCGTTCAGCTCAACGTCGTAGTGCAATGCCCCGTCAACTGCCGGCCAGCCAAGTGCCACATCGACAGCTGCCGTGGCCTCGACTAGCTCGGGCACGGGGTCCAGGGTTGGCACGCTCGGCGCTCCCCCCGGCTCGACCATTGGTTCCGGCCTGGACCCCATGGGGTCGGCCGAGCATCCGGCCACCAGGGTCGCGGTCAGACCGGTGAGAAACGACCGTCGATTCACAG
>CALHBU010000267.1 GCA_937930655.1 uncultured Acidimicrobiales bacterium
CACGAAGAACGCACCGACTACCCGGCCCTTCTTCTCGTTGACTTTCACCGTTCGAACCCCGAGGCCGGCTCGACCCTTGCGGCTGAAGAGCTCGGGGTCGGTTCGTTTGCCGAAGCCTTCGTCGGTGACCACCAGCAACTCGGTCTCGGGACGGAAGACGTCCATGCTGACGAGTTCGTCACCTTCACGGAACTTCATGCCCCGCACACCGGCCGCCGTTCGACCCATGGCTCGGACATCGCCCTCACCGAAGCGTAGGGCCTGACCTTGTCGGGAAACCATGAAGATGTCGTGGACACCATTGGTGGCCACCACGGACACCAGTTCGTCGCCATCGTTCAACTTGATGGCACGAAGACCTGCTTTGAGTGACGAGTCGTAGGCGGTAAAAAGTGTCTTTTTGACCCGTCCCTGTCGAGTGGCGAAGAACAGGAACCGATTGGTCTCGTAATCGCGGGTGTCGATGATGGCTTGAATCTGCTCGTGCTCTTGGAGCTGGAGCAGGTTGACCAACGCCAGCCCTCTGGAGGTCCGGCTGGTAACCGGGATCTCGTGCGCCTTGATGCGGTAGACCCGACCCTGGTTGGAGAAGAACAGCAGGTACGCGTGGGCCGTGGTGTGCAGAAGGTGTGAGACGAGGTCTTCGTCGTCGTCTTTCAGTTTTGCTCCGGTGACGCCGCGGCCACCTCGACCCTGGCTCCGGAACTCCTCGGCCGGCACCGACTTGATGTAGCCGGTGCTCGACAGAGTGACCACGAGATCTTCATCGTCGATGAGATCCTCGATGTCGAGTTCGCCGGGATCGATGGTCAACTCGGTCTTGCGATCGCTCGCGTACTCCGACCTGATCTCGGCCAGTTCGTCTTTGATGACGCCGTCGAGCTTGGCTTGGTCGGCCAGGATGGCCTCCAGCTCGGAGATTTCTTCCCGCTTCTCTCCCAGCTCGGTATCGATTTCGATCCGGGCCAGGCGAGTAAGTCGGCCTAGATTCATGTCGAGGATGTAGTTGGCCTGAACCTCGGAGAACTCGAATGGTTCGGCCATCAGTGCGTCGCGGGCGGCAGGGCGATCTTCGCTGGCCCGGATGGCTGCGATGATCTCGTCGATCATGTCGAGCGCTCTGATCAGACCCTCGAGAATGTGCTCCCGGGCCTTGGCCTTCTCGAGCCGGAACTGGGTGCGACGCCGCACAACGTCACGCTGATGCTCGGTGTAGGCCACCAGAGCATCACGCAGGTTCAGCGTGATCGGGACATCGTCGACGAGCGCCACCATGTTGACGCTGAACGTCGTCTGCATGGGTGTGTACTTGAACAGGTTGTTCAGTACCACCAGCCCAGTGGCGTCGCGCTTGAGTTCGAAGACCAAGCGAAGCTTGCCCTTTGCCGACTCATTGCGGATCTCCCGGATCCCGACCAGGTCTCCTTTTTCGACCAGCTCGGCCGTTTTGCGGGCGATCTGATCGACTGAGGTCTGGTACGGAACCTCGGTGACAATGATGGAATCGTTGGTCTTTCCCTCGACGATCTCGGCTACCGCTCGCATCTTTATCGAGCCTCGACCGGTTTGATACGCGTCGCGGATTCCTACCCGGCCGAGGACCTGAGCACCGGTGGGAAAATCGGGGCCCTTGATGAACTCCATCAAGTCCTCGACCGTGGCGTCGGGATGATCGATGAGGTGGGCGACGGCATCGATGGTCTCACCCAGGTTGTGGGGTGGAATGTTGGTGGCCATGCCAACCGCAATGCCCTGGCTGCCGTTGACCAGCAGGTTGGGGCAGCGACTGGGGAGAACTTCGGGCTCGCGATGCTTGCCGTCGAAGTTGTCGCGGAAATCGACGGTGTCCTCGTCGATGTCGGCCAAGAGCTGCATGGCCAGGTTGGTCAGGCGGCACTCGGTGTAGCGGTAGGCGGCCGGCGGATCGTCGGGCGAACCAAAGTTGCCATGGGGGTCGATCAGTGGGTGACGCAGCGAGAATGACTGACCCATACGGACCAGTGAGTCGTAGATGGCCTGGTCGCCGTGGGGGTGATATTTGCCAATGACGTCGCCAACCACCGTTGCGCACTTGACGTGGCTCCGCTCTGGGCGGTGGCCGGCGTCGAACATCGACCACAGGATCCGGCGGTGAACCGGCTTGAGGCCGTCTCGGGCATCGGGCAAGGCCCGCGACACAATGACCGACATGGCGTATTCGAGGAACGACTGTTCCATCTCGGCTTGAATCTCGATGGGCTCGATGCTGTCGAGTCCCGAGCCAGCGACGGTGTCGACCGTCTCCCCTGGACCATCGGACTGCGTCTCTGGCGTGTCTCCGCCGGCCGGGGCCGAGGGGTTGTCGCCTTCGTCATTCGGTGGAAGATCGCTCACGTGTCGCTCCCGCGTTCAGTTTCGGGTTCGCTGCTGACTAGATGTCGAGGAATCGGACGTCATCGGCATTGGTCTGGATGAAATGCTTGCGACTCTCGACGTCGTCGCCCATCAGGACCGAGAAAACCTCGTCGGCAATGGCCGCCTGATCGACGGTGACCTGGAGCAGCGTCCGAGTATCGGGGTCCATGGTGGTGGCCCAGAGTTCTTCGGCGTCCATCTCGCCAAGGCCCTTCAGGCGCTGATACTCGGCGTTGGGGTGGTCGACGCTGTAGACGTCGCGGGCGATGTCGTCCTTCAGATAAATCTTGGACTTCCCGACCTCGGTTGAATACAACGGCGGTTGGGCGATGTAGACGTAGCCGGCCTCCACCATCGGTCTCATCTGGCGGAAGAAAAAGGTGAGAAGAAGCGTCCGGATGTGGCTGCCGTCGACATCGGCGTCGGCCAGGAGAATGATCTTGTGATAGCGGACTTTGCTGACGTCGAAGCCCTCGATGTCGTCGTCGTCCTCCTCGATGGCTTCACCAAGACCGGCACCGATGGCCTGGATCAGCGAGACGATCTCGGTGTTTTTGAGCATGCGATCGGGCCGGGCCCGCTCGACGTTGAGGATCTTGCCCCGAATGGGGAGGATGGCCATGGTCTCGGAGTCGCGAGCTTCCTTGGCTGAACCACCGGCGGAGTTGCCCTCGACGATGTAGAGCTCGGACCGGCCCGGGTCCTTGCTCCGACAGTCGGCCAGCTTGCCGGGAAGACCCGCCCCATCGAGAGCGGACTTTCGGCGGATCGTCTGACGGGCCGTGGTGGCTGCGATACGAGCCTTAGCCGCCATCAGAGACTTGTTGAAGATGGCCTTGGCCTCGCGAGGATGTTCTTCGAACCACTCCCGAAGCTTCTCGTTCGTGGCTTTCTCGACCAGTGACCGCACCGAAACGTTGCCCAGCTTGGACTTGGTCTGGCCCTCGAACTGGGGCTCCTGAATCCGAACCGAGATGATGGCGGTCAGGCCTTCTCGGATGTCTTCGCCCTGGAGATTCTCTTCCTTCTCCTTGAGCAGTCCCTTGTCTCGGGCGTAGGTATTGACGGTGCGGGTGAGGGCGGTCCGGAAACCCTGCTCGTGCATGCCGCCTTCGAGGGTGGAAATACCGTTGGCAAAGCTGTGGATGCCATCGGTCTGGTAGCCGGTGTTCCAGCAGAAGGCGATCTCGACTTCTTCTTCGTCGCCGATTTCCTCGTACCAACCAACCTCGTCGAAAAGGGCTTCCTTCGATCGGTTGAGGTGGAGAACGAAGTCTCGAATACCTCCGTCGTAGCGGTGAACGATCTCACCGGCTGCGGAATCCCGCTGGTCGATGATGTGAAACTCCAGGCCGGCGTTAAGAAACGCCATCATCTGGAACCGGTCGACCATGGTTTGGGTTCGGAAGTCGGTGCCTTCCTTGAAGATCACCGGATCTGGCCAAAAACGAACGGTGGTGCCGGTTCGCGGCGTGCCATCGTGGCTTTTGGGACTTTCTCCCGTTTTGGTCAGTTTGGTGTCAGGTTGGCCGCCATCGACGAACGACATCGAGTACCGACTGCCGTCGCGGTCGATATCGACTTCGACTCGAACCGACAGGGCATTCACTACCGAGATGCCAACGCCATGGAGACCACCAGAGACCTTGTAGCCCTCGCCGCCGAACTTGCCGCCTGCGTGCAGAACCGTGAGAACAACCTCGGCTGCGGTGAGATCGTCGTACTTGTCATGCTTGCCAACGGGAATGCCTCGACCGTCATCGGTGACCTGCACTCCCCCGTCGGCGAGGATCTCCACGTCAATGCGGGAGCAATGGCCTGCCATGGCCTCATCGACGGAGTTATCGACAACTTCCCAGACCAAGTGATGGAGCCCGGTTGCACCGGTCGAGCCGATGTACATACCAGGCCTTTTACGGACGGCTTCGAGGCCTTCCAATACCTGAATGTCACTGGCGCTATAGCTGCCCTGATCTGGGCTTTTGTTGGCTGAATCCGGTGCGGTTTGGTCCATGGGTGTTGTCGCTCTCAGAGCCTTCCCAGTGTACCAGTACGGGGGGTCAAACGGGGGGCAATCAGGGCGCTGGCGACCGGCCGACGCGGACATGAATTCTGCGAATCACCAGGCCGTCGTACACCTCGGCACAGCGTTGCTTTATCTGGTGATCCATCCAAGAGATCTGCGACGCCCACGAGGCATCGCCACACGCCACCGTCAGCACACCGTCGACGACGGAGATGGGTCGAGACTGTTCGGAAAGGGCGGGCCCGACAATCTGCGACCACCGCTCCTCCAGGTCACCAAGCGTCCGCGCCGGCGGTGCCCCCATCTGAGCCAGAAATCGCTCGAGCGTGGCTCCCAGCATCGGCGGCGACACCGGTGACTGGCCCGGCACACGCCGCTGGCGTCGACGCCGCCGAGGTCCCTCGGTGGTCACGGCAGTTGCCCGGACACAGAACGGAAGTAGCCCGACGCAGCATCACCCTGATGCTCGAGAATCTGATCAGGGATGGTGTTCGGTGGCAGGCCCGACGCGCTCGTGATCACCGTCTGACCGGGTGGAAGCGTTGCCAGCAGTGCATGGGCCCGGTCGTGGTCAAGCTCGGACAACACATCGTCGAGCAACAGCAGCGGCGGTTCGCCCAGCCTCTCGGCCAACAATCGGTGGCCGGCCAAACGGAGGGCAAGCGCCAACGTCCGCTGCTCACCCTGTGAGCATTCGGTTCGACTGGCGAAACCATCAAGCTCCAGGGCAATGTCGTCGCGATGGGGACCAAGAGTGCTCACCCGTCGGCGAACATCATGCTCGCGACCAGCCTCCAGGGCCTCAGCCAATGGGCCTTCGCCCCACGACGGGCGGTAGGTCGCAACAAGTACCGACTCCGAAGAAGAAAGCTCCCGATAACTGCTGCTGACCAACGGAACCAGCGCCTCCAAAATCTCGTAACGACTGTTGAGCACGCCCTCCCCCAGCGATGCGAATTGTTGATCCCAAACATCGAGCGTGGCCGCGCTGGACTCGTCGAGACGCCCTGATGCTCCCTTCAGTAGTGCGTTCCGTTGCCGTAGCACTCGATCGAAGTCCGACAACAGCTGGTCTCGTGCGGGGTCTAGGGCAACGATCAGATCATCGAGGTACTCACGTCGGACAGACGGCCCTTCCTTGACCAGCGACAAATCGTCGGGCGCGAAAACAGTGACGCGAAGCGCTCCCAATAGATCCCGGGTGCGGGCGAGCTTCTGTCGGTTCACCTGAGCTCGGGTCTTGCCTTTGGCCAATTCGAGCTCGATGAGGACATCTCGACCATCACGCTGGCCCTCGGCCCGAATGACGGCTCGGTCTGCACCCTTTCTGACAAGACTCTCGGTTGGCGCGGTCCGAAACGACTTGAGGGTGGCGAGGAGCCCGATGGCTTCGAGCAGGTTGGTTTTTCCGATGCCGTTGGGCCCGAGCACCGCCGTCAGACCCTCATGCAATGGCAGTTCGAGCTCGGTGTAACTACGGAAGTCGACCAGCCAGAGCCGGCTGAGTTTCACAGCGTCAGGAGACTCGGACTGGCATCAGGAGGTAGAGAAACTCTTCGACACCAGCGATGCGGACGAGTGCCGGCTTGAGCTCGTCGATGGTCGACAACGTGACTTCCTCGCTTGTTGCCACCTCGACTCCCTCCAACAGATACTGGGGATTGAAAGCAACGGTGAGAGGTGACCCGTCATAGGTGCTCTCGACCTGCTCCCGAGCAGTACCAACGTCCTGGGTTACGGCAATGAGTTCGAGACCATCAGTCGACATCTCGAGGCGAACCGGGGTGGCTTCTCTAGCCAGCAGCTTGACCCGTCGGAGTGCATCAAGCAGCTCTTCGCGGTTGAGCGTGAGGGTGTTCGGGTGTGCGTCAGGGATCAAGCCCCGGTAGTTGGGGAACTCTCCTTCGATCAGCCGGGTGACCAGGGTGACCGCGCCAACCTCGAACGAAGCCTCACGCTCGCCCAGCCGAAGAGACACGGAGTCGCCCTGGCTCAGAATGCGGCTGAGTTCATTTAGCGCTCGAGAAGGGATGAGGACCGATTGGCCCTCTTCCAGCACGGAGACTCCCGGAACATCACGCATCGACAACCGATAGGAATCGGTCGCGACCAAGCGAATGCCTCCACCCTCGGCAGCCATCAGGACGCCAGTGAGAATGGGGCGAGAATCGTCGGAGCTGGCGGCCGGCACAACCTGCTTGAGTGCCTCGGACAACTTGGCGGAGTCAATCGAGACTGGCTCGACAGAAAGCACCGCCAACTGGGGGAACTCGTCGCCGGCAATCAGCCGAATACTGAACTCGCTGCGACCAGCACTGATCGAGAGCTCGTCATTGTCGGCCGAGACCGACACCGCTCCAGGTTCCAACGCTCGCACGATGTCAGAGGCCAGTCGGGCTGGAATGACAGCGACGCCATCGCTCTCTCCGGCAACCGTGACTGCCACCGTGATCGTGAGATCGAGGTCGCTTCCCGTCAACTGCAGTTGATCACCGGTGAGGTCGGCACGCACGCCGGACAACCCCGGTAGGCCACCTCGTCCACTAACAGCACGGCTTGCGGTGCCAAGTGCTTCAACCAATACATCTCGTTCGCAACGGAACTTCACCGTCGGGCTCCCTTGTCCTCAGCTCTTATTGTTTTTCATCTTGATAAGAGGGAAGTAGTAGTAGGTCCTGTGCATTGTGGA